>JAISQG010000018.1 GCA_031274335.1 Gracilibacteraceae bacterium | reverse complement strand
CGAAGGCGTCCGTTTCTTCCTCGGCCAGCAAAATATTCAGAGTCACATAAACGCGCACGCGGCGGTCATGCGCGTAACGCACAGCCGCCCGGAGTTCTTCCTCTGTGAAATTCGCCGCCCCGGCGCGGGCGTTAAAAGCTCTGCCGCCCATATACACGGCATCCGCGCCTCCGGCCACCGCCGCCCGCAAGGCTTCCGGTCCGCCGGCCGGCGCCAGAAGCTCCATTTTGCGCCCGCTCATTGACGCCGGGCGGCACCAAACTCCCGCTCGATTTTCGCCAAAATATCCGCGTTCAAGGCGCCGGCTTCCTCCTCAGTCAACGTCCGTTCCGCTGACTGGTAATACAGATGAAAAGCCATGCTCTTATGCCCCGCCGGCACAGGCGCGCCGCGGTAAACGTCAAAAATGCCCGCCTCCCGCAGTAGCGGGCCGCCTAATTCGCGGATGCGCCGCAGTATATCCTCCGCCGCGACTTCTTCCCCGGCCACAACGGCTAAATCGCGCGGCATGCCCGGAAAACGCGGATATTCCTCGGCCGCGATTTTTCGGTTCATATGCCGGAACAGCACGTCAAGATCTATCTCAAAAACCACCGGGCGCTGCATCCCCCAACCTGAATCCAATCCGGGATAAATCTCGCCCAGCACGCCGAGCCGCTCTCCTCCCGCGCGCACAAGCGCGGCCCGGCCCGGATGGAGCAGTTCCGCGTAACGCGGCTCTGTCAGACGCTCGTATTGAAAAACCGTGCGGCAAGCGCGCGCGAGCGCGTCCAGCGCTCCTTTGCCATAATAGAAATCATAGGCCTGAACCGCTCCCTGCCAATGCCGTCCGCTCCCGCCCTGCATGACCCCGGCCAGGCGCTGCTCTTCCCTGGGCAGCCGCGTCAGTGTTTCTTCTTCCGTCAAATAAACGCTGCCCATTTCAAACAACAGCCAATCCGTGTTGCGCCTCGTCACATTGCGGGCGCCGGCTTCCAGCAGGCCGGGCAAAAGCGAGGTGCGCATAACGCTCATCTCGTCGCGCAAGGGGTTGCGCAAGGCGATTTGCCGCTGCCGGCCCCAGCGCGCGTCCTCCGTCCGGGCGGTGAAGGAATAAGTGATCGCTTCGCAAAAGCCGCCGCGCACGAGCGTATCGCGCACCAACAGGCGAAAGACCTGCTCCGGCGTGCGGCGGCCCGGCGCGGGCATACGGCGGTCCAGCGCCGCTCCCCCGCCGGGCAGCGTGGCTGGAATGCGGTCATAGCCGATAACGCGCGCCACCTCTTCGATCAAATCTTCCTCAATGTGTAAATCTTGGCGATAAGTGGGAATATCCACGATAAAGCTGCCCTGCTCCGCCGCGAAGGGAAAATCCAAATCGCGCAGCACCCGCGCCGTCTCCGCTTCCGTGTATTCCGCGCCCGTCAGCCGGGCCAGCTTGTCCGCCGTCAATGTGACGCGCGGCGGCGGCGGCAGCTCCCCTTTTTGCTCCGTCAGGGCGGCGGGACGGCCGGCCGCGAGCTCCGTCACCAGTTCCGCCACCCGCCCCAGCACGGCCAGGCAAAGATGCGGATTGACTCCTTTTTCAAAGCGGCTCGAGGACTCCGAGCGCAATCCCAAGCGGCGGCTCGTGCGCCTGACGCTCGCGCCGAGAAAATGCGCGGATTCAAAAAATATGTTTTTGGTCTCCGGCGTGATTTCCGTCGCCAGCCCGCCCATAACGCCCGCAATGGCTATGGGGCCGCTGTCGTCGGCAATGACCAGCATGTCCGGCCCAAGACGGCGCGCCGCCCCGTCCAGCGTCGTCAAGTTTTCCCCCGGCCGCGCCAGGCGCACGCGGATATCCCCCCGCACCTTATCGGCGTCAAAAGCGTGCAGCGGCTGGCCGAGCTCCAGCATGCAATAGTTCGTGATGTCAACCACATTGCTGACCGGCCGCACTCCGGCTTTAAGCAGGCGGTTCTGCATCCACTGCGGCGACGGGGCAATCGTGACGTTTTCCGTGACCAGGCCGGCATAACGGCGGCAAAGCTCCGGCGCCTCCAGCACCACGCGCTGCCGGCTCTCCGGCCAGAATTTTTCCTCCCCGCGCGCCCAGCATGACAAAACCGGGCGCCGCCCCAGAAGCGCGGCGGCCTCCCGCGCCACGCCCGCCATAGCGAGGCAGTCCGGGCGGTTCGGGTAAAGCTCCAGCTCCAGGATTTCGTCATCCAAGCCGAAATATTCCTCCGCCGTCGTCCCGTGCGGAGCCGACGCGGGCAAAATGAGCACGCCCTCCCGGCTGCGCTCCAGCCCGGCGTTTTCGAGGCCGAGTTCTTTTTCGGAGCAAAGCATCCCCTCCGATTTTTCGCCGCGCACTTCGGCGGCCTCTATTTTCTGCCCGCCGGGCAGGACAGCCCCCGGCAAAGCCACCGCCACTTTATCCCCGGCGGTCACGTTCGCGGCCCCGGTGACGATGCTCAGGCTCCGGTTTCCCGCGCGCACCGCGCAAATCCGTAATTTATCCGCTCCCGGATGAGGGCGGCAACCGACAATTTCTCCCACCAGCACATTGGCCATCCCGCTGCCCGCCGGCGTCACCGCCGCCACTTCCACCCCGGCCGCCGTCAGGATCGCAGCCAGTTCCGCCCCGGTTTCCCGCAATTCAATAAATTCAGACAGCCATTCCCTGCTTACCCGCACTTTCTCTCTCCT
>JAISQG010000015.1 GCA_031274335.1 Gracilibacteraceae bacterium | reverse complement strand
CTGGTCGCGGCGACTGTGCATCAGGCCATGCGTTTTTATCAGGCTTTTGACCTCATCATTTTCGACGAAATCGACGCCTTCCCCTATAAAAACAATCCCGCCCTGCGCCGCGCCTTGTGGCAGGCCGGCCGGCCAGGCTGCAAAAGAGTGCTGCTTTCCGCCACCCCCGACCCGGCTCTGGCGCGGGCTATGGCCGCCGCGAGCGAGCCGGTCGTGCGCCTGCCGGCCCGTCACCACCGCCGCCCGCTGCCGGCGCCTGAATTCCGCCGCCCGGCGGAATGGCGCGCCTGCCTGGAAATACTGCGGCCGGCCGGCCCGGTACTGCTCTTTGTTCCCCTGGTCGCCCAAGTGTCCGAATGGGTGGACCGTCTGCGCGCGCTTTACCCGGACAGCGCCGTCGCCGGCAGTCACAGCGCCGACCCGGAGAGGGCCGGCCGGGTGGAAGCTCTGAAACGGGGCGAATACGCCTTTTTTGTCAGCACGATGATTCTGGAACGCGGCGTCACCGTGCCCGGCGTCCAAGTTATGGTGCTGGAGGCGGATCACCGCAATTACGACACGCCCACCCTCGTGCAATTAGCCGGCCGGGCCGGCCGCACCGCCGCGCAGCCCGGCGGGCGGGTATTCTTTTTGGCCGGCCGTCCCAGCCGGGACATGCGGGAAGCGGTGAAACTGATCGCGGATCAGAATGATCTGGCGAAAGAACTCGGCCTCCTGGACGAAAGCGCCGCCCGGCCCGCAGCCTCCCGCGCCGCGCCGCCGCTTCGCCTGACCGCGCCGGAATGGCCCTGGTGGCCGCCGCTCCGCGCGGTTCTCCGGGAATTGTGGTACAGCGAGGAAACGCTCTGCCTTCTCTGCGGAGAACCCGCCGGCGAGGCAGTGTGTCCGGACTGCCAGTCGGAATATTTTTTGCGGGATTTGCCGCGCTGTCCCGCTTGCGGCAAGCTGCTGGAAGAAACGGGCCTGTGCCGCAGCTGCGCCGCCGGCGACGGGCCGCGGGAGCTGGCCGGAGCCGTCTCGCTGGGCTGGTACAGAGGCGCTTACCGCGACCTGATCCGCCTGGTTAAATACCGCGGGCATCCCTTTGTCCTCTCCCCGCTGGCCGCCTACGCCGCGCGCTGCGCCCTGCTTTGCCTGCCGCCTCCGGACTGGCTCGTGCCGACGCCTTTGCATGACCGCCGTCTGCGCGGGCGCGGCTTTAACCAAGCGGAAACTCTGGCCTCCTGCCTCGGCGGCGCCCTGACCCTGCCTGTCCGGCCCGTTTTGCGCCGCACGCGCCTCACGGCTCCGCAGTCCGGCCTTTCCCGGCGGGAGCGCCTGGAAAATGTGCAAAACGCCTTTGCCTGCGAACAGCCGCTCCGCGGCGAACGCATCTGGCTGATTGACGACGTGCTGACCACCGGAGCGACATTGAATTCCTGCGCGCGGGCGCTCAAAACCGCCGGCAGCGGAGAGGTATACGCCTTTGTTCTGGCCGCCGGGCGAGAGGCGCTCATCGAGACCCGGCGCGATAATCCCGGATAATCGTTTGCATTGTGATGCGCCGGATGGCATATCGCGCATCAACGCGGTATTTGTCCGCATAGGCCGCTGCTCTTTTTTTTAACTTCTCTGCAGCACGGCTTCGGCGCTCACAAGCAGCAGGCCGGCCCAGATCAGCGCGAAGCAGACAAGATGGGCTGCCGTGAATGTTTCGCCGTAGATGAACACGCCGATAAGCAGACTGAGCGTAGGACTGAGATATTGAGCGAAGCCGATGGTGGAAAGCGGAACCACATTGGCTGCGCGGGCAAAAAGCAGCAGCGGCAGCGCCGTAACGACGCCGCCGCCCATCAGTCCGGCTATGGCGCCCCATGGCGGCCAAGGTCCGGCCGACGTCAAAAACGCCCGTCCCGGCAGGATAAAGGTGGCGGCGATAAAAATCAGGGCGATGGGCGCCACCAGCGCCGTTTCGACGGCGAGAGCCGGCACGGCGGGATAACCGGCTTTCTTTTTCACAGCGCCGTATAAGGCGAAAAGAACGGCCAGGGCGACGGAAATCCAGGGAAATACTCCGTGATTCCAGGTAAAATAAATAACGCCCGCGGCGGCCAGCGCCGTGGCCGCTTTCTGGATGCGGGTGAGTTTTTCCCGGAACACCGCCACGCCCGCGATAATGGACAAAAGCGGGTTGATATAGTAGCCGAGACTTGCTTCCACGATTTGGCCGCTGTTGACGGCATAAATATAAATGCCCCAAGTGGAAGCCACCAGCACGCCGGCGGCTCCGAGCAGCAACAGCGCCCGCCTGTCGCGGAAATAAGGCCGCAGATCGGCGCGACGCGTGAGCGCGCAAATTGCGAGCATGAAAACAAAAGACCAAAACATACGATGGGCGTAAATTTCAAAAAATGGAATATATGATAATAATTTCCAATAAATCGGTAGCACTCCCCACAGCGCGTAGCAGGCGAGTGCGCATAATAACCCCAGCCGTGGCGGCAGCTGATCCTGATTCATGCCGTATTCATCTTCATGTCGATTTATCATCCCCGCCCAAAAGGGTTACTATTTCCGCGCGCAATTCCGCCTGCCCTGTGCCATCCTCGGCGGAAAAAGGCAGTATGAGCTTATGGTCTTCAATAAGCAGCGTCCGGGCCAGCAGTTTGAGCTGCCGCTCCCTGGCGCCGCGTGAAATTTTGTCCGCCTTCGTGGCGACAACGAGGGCCGGAATACCGCGTTCGCGCAGCATGGTCAGCATGGCGATGTCGCCTTCTGTCGGTTGGTGGCGTATATCGACCAAATGCAGAACGCCACGCAGATTTTTCCGCTCGGCGAAATAAACGGCCATCATTTTACCCCATTCCGCCTGCATGGCCCGCGGCACCTTCGCGAAGCCATAGCCCGGCAGATCCACGAGATACCATTCCCCGTTGATGGCAAAAAAATTGATGAGCCGCGTTTTGCCCGGCGTTTTGCCGGTTTTGGCCAAGCCCTTGCGCTGCAGAAGTTTGTTAATCAGAGTGGATTTGCCCACATTGGAGCGCCCGCATACCGCCACTTCCGGCAACACAGCCGGCGGATACTGAGCCGGGCGCACGGCTGATATCAGGAATTCCGCCTGCCGGATAATCACAGCGCCCTCAAAGAGTCTGCCCGCGCTCAAACGTCTCGGCCGTTTCCGGGGGAAAGGCGGCAAAATCGCCGATTAACGGCGGCGTCTCCATGGAAACCACAGGCAAAAGAGCGGTGGTCAGAACGGCGTCCACATGCGCAACCAGGATAAATTCCATCTCCCGGCTCACTTCCGGCGGGATTTCTTCCAGGTCTTTTTCATTGTCTCGCGGCAGAAGCACGGTTTTTATGCCCGCCCGGTGCGCCGCCAGCACTTTTTCCTTGAGCCCGCCTATCGGCAGCACATTGCCTCGGAGCGTTATTTCTCCCGTCATGGCCACATCCTGGCGCACAGCCCGCCGCGACAAAGCGGAAGCCATTGCCGTGACCATCGTGATGCC
>JAISQG010000004.1 GCA_031274335.1 Gracilibacteraceae bacterium | reverse complement strand
CGCGCCCGTTCCTCCGGGGCGGCGGTAAGAAATATTTTCAGATTCGCCGCCGGCAGCACATGCGTGGCGATATCGCGCCCGTCCATGACCACCGGCTGCGCGGCGGCAATCCGGCGCATCCGGGCCGTCAGATTTTCCCGCACGGCCGCATGTGCGGCCGCCGACGAAACGGCGCGGCTTACTTCCGGCAAACGGATGGCTTCCGTCACATCTTCGCCGTCACAAAAAACCCGATCCGGCTCGCCGTCCTTTCCCGGCCGGAACTCCAGGCGCAAACCGGCACTGATGTCCGCCACCGCTTCCGCGTCCGCCGGATTGACGCCCCGGCGCAAAGCCGCCAGCGCCACGGCGCGATAGAGCGCGCCCGTGTCCAGATATATCATCCCCAATTCCCGGGCCAGCCGCCGGGCGACGGTGCTTTTGCCCGACCCCGCCGGCCCGTCGATGGCTATTTGGTATGGCAACTCTTTCTCCTTCCGCTTCTCTTTGCCGCTATCCGTTCGGCACAACCCGATGACCCAGCCCGACCGCGATTTCATCAAGATGCAGCAGCCCGACGCCGAAAAAAACCGCCACGCTCAAATGCTCGCCCTGCCGGGCCACGCTGATTTTCCCCCCGATATTCAGCCCGGAGGCTTTGGGCATCACCTGACTCAACGCTTCCCGCGCCGCGCCCGCCACCGAACCCTCGTCCCCGTGCGTCGCCTGGATGACGCCCTCGCGCTTGGCGGCCACGACAGCCCTTTCCACGAGTTTTTTGATGGAACTCAGGTAATCGCCGCCGTAATCCGCCGCCACCGCGCGGACGCCCTGTCTGGCATAATCATTCTTCAGCTGTATTTCCTCTTCCCTGCTGTCGGTCATCGCCATTTTGACGGCGGCCACCGCCACCGTCCTGCTGCCGCCAAACGCCATTTTATCACCCCGCCTCAACTTTATAGCTAACCTGATTTCAATCTCCGGGATAACGCGGCGATTTTTCCCCGTACACCACGGCCACAGCGCCTCCGACCAGATCCAGCGCGCCCGTTCCCACAAGACCGCAACGGCGGAAAAGATCCGCCAGTTCCCACTGAGGCAGAAATTCCCGCGCCGATTCGTAAAGATACCGGTATTCCCGCGCTTTTTTCCCCGCGCACCATTGTCCCAGGAAAGGGACGGCCAGGCTGAAAAGCGGCCAATAGACGGCACTCAAGCCCGGAAGTCTCGGTTGGCCCATATCCAAAGACACGACCCTGCCGCCCGGCTTAACGATGCGGCGCATCTCCCTGACGACGCGCTCCCGGTCCGGTACGTTGCGCAAACCCCAACCGACAAGCACCGCGTCAAAGTCGGCCGTGGCAAAGGGCAGCTCCCGCGCGTCCCCCCGCACAAAGCGGATATTGTCCGTGCCGGCCTCCGGATCCCGCTGCGCTCGCCTGCCGGCCGCCTCAATGTTTGCCGCGGCGACGCGGAGCATGTCCGCGGAAAAATCCAGGCCCACCACTTCGCCGCTCCGCCCGGCCGCCGCGCGTGCCGCCAAAGTCAGCTGCCCGGTGCCGCAGCAAATATCCGCCACCCGGTCTCCGGGGCGGATGCGGGCCGTTTGCACGGCCTGACGCCGCCAATGCCGGTCGAGCCCCAGGCTCATGATGCTGTTCATCACATCATATTTTTCAGCGATGGCGCCGAACATTTCCCGCACCGCCCGGCTTTGCTCCCCGCCGCTCACGTCAACTCCCGCCGTGCGTCCGGCGTTTTCAGGGCATACATATGATCCAGCGGGCCGCGGCCGCGGCCGAGCCGGAGCCCGGCTTTCAGCGCCCCGGTCACATACGCTTTGGCCTGCTCCACCCCCGCGCGCACCGTTTCTCCGGCCGCCAGCCGACAGGCCAGGGCGGCGGAAAGCGTACAGCCCGTGCCGTGGGAATCGGGGTTCGGCACATGCGCCTCTTGCAGCCAGTCCGCCCGCTCGCGGCTGTAAAGCAAATCATCCGCTCCGTCCGACAAATGCCCTCCCTTGAGCAGGATGCAGCCGGCAAACCAGCCCGCGATGCGCGCGGCCGCGGCGAACATTTCCACGCGGGTGCCGACGGGCAGCCCGCTCAATTCGGCGGCCTCAGCCATATTGGGCGTGATAACCGCCGCCAGGGGAAAAAGCTCGCTCACCAGCGCCTCTTTCGCCTCCGCGTGCATCAACCTCCCGCCGCTTGTCGCCACCATAACCGGATCAAGCACCACAGGCCGCGCGCCATGCTCCCGCAGTTTGGCCGCGATAACGCGGATGATGGCCGCGGAAGGCGCCATGCCTATTTTCACGGCGTCAGGCCTGATGTCGGTGAAAACGGCGTCCAGCTGCTGCCCGACAAACTCCGGCTCAATCTCCCGCACGCCGAAAACCCCCGTTGTATTCTGGGCCGTCAGCGCCGTGACGACGCTCATCCCGTACATCCCATGCGCGGCTATGGTTTTGAGATCCGCCTGAATTCCCGCCCCGCCGCTGGGGTCGGATCCGGCTATCGTCAGTATTTTATACATTTTTCACCAATTCTGCAAATAAATAGATATAGCGATGGCCGCAACTCCGCCTACTTGATGACGGAAACATTTCCGTTGGAACTCACAGCACGGCAGCAATCGCTATATACTTCGATAAATTCGTATCCGCCGAGAATGGCAATGGCGCGAGCTTTTTCCAGGCCGCCCTTCAAAGGTTGCCCGCGGCGAAAATGCTCAATGATGTCTCCGGTTGCGTCAAGACTATGAACCTCATAGTCATCGCCAAGGTAGCATTTTGACACAATGCCCAGCAACACTCCTGAAAGTTCCACTTCAGGGAATTCCATTTGAATGGCATCAATAATTTCCTTCGTCTGTTGCGAGTTGCAAACATGGCCGCCGGCGTCAAGGTGTTGTATGGCGTCCATATACGGCTTGGAGCGTGTCTTTCGCAATAGTCTGTCCAATTTCATCATGTCCAGCTGATTGGTTTTCTGTTTCGATTCCTGACTTGGCTTAAGACTCGGCACAGAATCTGTCCGGCTTTGTGTCTGTGGTTTTAACATGGGTTTTGGCATGGCATTTCCCTCTCTTTGGCTTGAGAATAAAGCAAGGTTCAAAAGATTAATTCAATCTTGCATACCGATATTTTCAAATTACACTAAAACTTTCCTGGTTTTTGGCTCGATCTTTTTGACGTCCTCACTCCCGATAGGCCGGCCCGAAGCCGGAACTGCCCGTTCTTTGCCCCAATTGCGAATCACTTCTATTTTTTCAGGTGCTGTCTGTGACAGCGGTACGACATTATTAAAAGCCGTTATAACACTTTCGTCATTCAGCAAAAAATCATCGTTTGCCAATACGCGATAGGCAATATCGCGAACGGTAGACTCCAAATCAGCTCCGGTGAAACCATCGCTGATCTCAACTACTCGTTTGAGCAGTTCAGGATTGAATTCACTTTTAAGATATTTTTTGGCATATAGCGTTATAATTTCTTCGCGTTCTTCTGTCGTCGGCAAGTCCACAAAAAACAGTTCGTCGAAACGTCCGCGCCGCAACAATTCGCTTGGCAGCATTGAAACGTCATTTGCTGTGGCGACGACAAATACTTGTTTTTTGCACTCCTGCAGCCAAAACAAGAATTGTCCTACCATACGGGTAGACACACCGCCATCATTGTTGCTGGCCGCACCTGAAAGCCCTTTTTCGATTTCATCAATCCACAAGATGCACGGAGCTACATTTTCGGCCGTGGTAAGCGCATCTTTCAGCTGTTGCTCCGATTGGCCGACATAGCTGCCCTGTACTGTCGCAAAATCAAGCCTGTACAGCGGAAATTTCCATTTGAGGGCTATCGATTTGGCAGAAAGGGATTTCCCGCACCCCGGCACTCCGACAAGCAATATTCCCCTTGGAGGCTGTAAACCGCGTGAACGCATCTCCTCGCGTTTTTCTGCCCCAAAAAGCTGCTTTTTTTCATCAAGCCATTTCCGCAAACCTTCAAGACCGCCCACATCTGCAACACCGGCATCGACTTCGACTCTTTCCAAACCGGAAATATCAGAAAACAGCCTGTCTTTGGTGGAGCGGACTTCATCCAGATCACCTTTTGTAATTCGATTATTTGCTATTAGCGCAGCAATAACATTCTGAGCTTCAATGCGCGTAACTCCGGTAAGCGAAGCGGCAGCCTCGCGTATGTCACTGTTGTCCCATTCAATGGTGATTTCACTTCGATAATCGTCGATGTACTCTTTTATCACATTGTACATCTCCTCCTCGTCCGGCAAATCGACTTTTAACGTCATCCCGAGGCGTTGCAGCCGATTCCAAACAGGATTATTGGTCAATACAATTACGACGCCACCCGACTCTTCGGCAAGCGTCACCAAGTCGAGCATTTGGCGTGAATCGCCGCTTTCAAAACTTAAGTCCGGGGTTTCAGTCAAGACTAAAGTCAAATTTTGCCGCCGTTTCATCTGCTCGCTCATGAAATCGATTGCGCTATAGACATCCTTGTCCTCAATGACCACCTTATCGGTGGAAAGATCGTACACGCCTTTGGACAGGGTATGCACATAAAAAGTGAGGGACAGCGCATTAGAAACATCTTTTAACAATTCAAGAGTTCTTGCGCGTTCGATTGTATTTATCGCAATAAACGGAATGCGCGCCTTTGAGTATTGGAGAAGCAATTCCTGGCATTTTTGAAGTTTACTCATGACAATATTTTCCTCTGCGCTAAAAATTATTTATCTTGTGATTTCTAATGATACTGGCCATCTTCCCGGATCTATCTTGTTTCGCCGATTCTTCAAGCGAGGTCTGTGCTGTATCGGCTTGCTCGCGAACCAGAGCGCAATACTGCGTCCTGTCATTTTCAGGAATAGCAGGCAGGTCCATTGCTTGATATAAAAAAGCAAATTCTTTGCGAAGTGAAAGCAATGCTTGAACAATAGCGCCTTCATGCCCGTTAGCGCGAGCCATATCCTTTTGAAACTTGTCGGCCGCGAGGTTCATCCGTGCATTTACAGTATCTATGAGTTTTCGGGCAAATCGTTCCGCAACACCGGATTGCCAAACGATTGTACCGCTCTGCATCGCCGCCAAAACATACGCGTCATTCTCTTTGTTCTTGAGTTTATCAAGAAGCTCCGACCATTCAGCGTATATCACCGGCGGTTTAATTGGCGCATCATTCATATGGCCCTCGCCTTTCTCCGCACTACTACTGTCGGCGGTTCGATGTTCCAAGCAGGCAGGCCGAACGCCAGATCTGACTTCGGCGCGTTATCCTGTGATCCGGTCGCGGTCGCGCCTGCAACCGTGCCGCCGCAACAGGGGCAAACCCTCGCTTCACTCTCAATTTTTTCTCCGCAATTGTTGCAAATCACTTGACATTCTCCTTATCTGTTTTTATGCGGCGGGTAGAATCTGAAAGCTTTTTTACATATTGTTCCGGTTTAACACGTTCCAAGAAGTCAACAACCGCTTGACTCATGCCGTCCTTTTCGGCGAACTGCGCCCGGAAATCAACAACCTCGGCAAGAGCGGCCCGGATAATCTGTGCGCCATCATTGAACTTCGTTTCGAGTTGGCTTTCAATGTGCTGTCGCCTTATTTGAACCGCTTTTTTCTTGGTAAAATGATTGATCACCATGCCGCTGCCGGCGACGACGGCGATTATTCCCAAGAAAACCTGACTGGCTATGCAGGCGATCAAACCTACGACGCCGATGACAGACCCGCCAATAAGGCAGAATTTCTGGAATGCGTTAATAGTATGTGGCGCCAAGGCGCTTTCCTTTTCAGTTTGAACAATACTGCTCCATTTTTCTATTAGATCCGCTTCGTCTCTGCCGTCGCGAGTAACTTCGTTGAAATTTTCAACATTGATTTCGATAACATCAGGAATTTGCATACGATTATTAGCCACAACGTCGTTATACGCGTTGGCAATCCAGTCCCGAGAGAGCGCTACCGCAAATTTCTGTGTTGATACGCTTACATTGGATACTTCAGGTTTCATGGCTGCGTCAGTCAGAAGCTGTGTAAAGTCTCTGTGTATGTCGAAAGCGGTTTGGTCTATTTGCATGCTTTGCCGCGCCCGAGACAAATCACCGGCATAATTAAGAATATATTGATTTAATCTCTCGTCGCGGCGGAGAGGAAGTTCTTCATCGTCAAATTCCGTAACTAAACTCGTGAGAATATCATCAAGCTGTTCCTTGAGCGCAGAGTGGGATGATTGTTGGTTGAAGATGTTCTCAAAGTAAGAAAGAATGTTTGCGTGTAAAATCGCGCCCTCCATAATATACTGAAGTTTTGGCCAAGTTTTGCTGTATTTGCGCAAATATTCAAATCCATCCGTCAACGGATTCCGTTTAAGATTTATCGCATCTGACCACTGTATTGTTTGTTGTTCAACGAATCCGGCTTTTTCCTGTAGGCGAGTCATCCAATCATCGAGTTGCTTCGCCACAACTCCTTCTGTGTCAGTGCCCAACAGACCTGAGGCAAAAGCGTCAAGTATGATCACGGCGTTCCTGTCGAGGTATTCCTCATTTTGATTGGCGAGATATCTTTGCACCCATTTAATGCTTGCTGTCTTTCTGTCAGCGCGGCGGCAGATCAGCGCAAACAGCAGTGAGGTTTTTTCATCGTTACGCCGAATTGCTTCCTTCACGGCTCTGTCCGCCAATTCTTTGTTATCGTTAATCCAAGCCGCCAGCGCCACAAGTGCCGGAGCAAGCCAATATCCCGGCGCGGAAATCATAAGCTCTTCTGTTGCGTTCGTAATGGTATCCTTGCGAACGATTTCCAGATCATCCGCCTGTAAAACACCGACGATAGTGCGACGAGTTTCGGCATAATAACCATATTTCGTTTCGAGTTCCTGCCTGATTTTCACCAATCGCGTTTCTGCAAGCGAAACATTATGCTGGTATTCGGCTTTCTGAACATAATCGTGAAAATCGCGGGCCAATTGTTCGATCTCGTCATAAACAACTTTGAGATTGCTGTCAACGTTATTAACCACTCCGTGAACTATGTCAAGCATCTTTGATGTCTCCACGACATTGTCGTTGACAGTAGCTAAGTTTCGGTTGATGTTGTGTAACGCATTGCTTACATCATAAGTTGCTTCTGGCATTTTAGTTGCTCCTTTTCGTCCTTATTATGGACATTATTTTCGTTTTCACATTTTCGGATCCGGCCATCGTCAGCATATTATGCACTTTCCACCAATTCTGTAAAAGAATAGATGTAATGATGGCAGCAACGCCGCGCCTCGGCTTCGTCGCCGGCCGCCTCCTGATCAAAAACGCCAATCACCGTCAATCCGGCCGCCGCCGCGGAACGCATGCAATAAAACGAGTCCTCGAAGACAGCCGTTTCGTCCGGGCGCAGGCCCAGTCCCACAGCCACGTTCCGGAAAAAAAGCGGGTTGGACTTGAGAAACCCGACGGTGTCGCAGGTGAAGACATCGGCAAAAAAGCGGGTCAGATCAAAGCGCGCCAGCGCCCGCATGGCCATGTCCCGAGATGTGACCGTGGCCACACACATTTTGTGGCCGGCGGCCGCGCATTGGGCCAGATATTCCGGCACGCCGTCTTTGGGTTTGGCTGTTCGCGCGTATCTTTCCTCCGCCAGGGCGGAAATTTCGGCCAGCATTTCTTCCTCGCTCCGCGCCACTCCGAGGCGCTCGTGAAAATAGCGGGCGCTCTGCTCCAGACTGAGAGGCAGGAGATCCAGCTCAACGGCCGGGGTGACCTCCACGCCATAGCGCCGGAGATAGGCCCCGCTCAGTCCTTTCCACACCGGCATCGTGTCCAGCAGGGTGCCGTCCATATCAAAAATTATAC
>JAISQG010000282.1 GCA_031274335.1 Gracilibacteraceae bacterium | reverse complement strand
ATCCGCCTCGGATATGTATTATTTTTGCGATGAGATTGCCCACGCCGTGCTGGAAAGCGGTGCCAAGGCCAATTTGTCCCGCGGAGTTTCCTGTTTTGACCCTTCCGCCTCCTTCCGTGACCTGGTCGCCTGCCGCGAGACGCTGGCGCTGCTTGAGGAATTTGACGGGGCGGGCGAGGGGCGGCTGCTCATTGATTTCAGCCTTCACGCCGAATACACCAATACGGAGCGCGTGATCCGCGAATTCTCGGAAGTGCTGGCGGAACGCGGCACGAGGGTGCAGGTGCATCTTTCCGAAACAAAAAAAGAGCATGAAGAGTGCAAGGGCCGGCATGAAGGCCGCACCCCGGCTCGTTATCTGGCCGATCTCGGCGTTTTTGCCAGGCCGGCTGTCGCCGCGCATTGTGTTCACCTGGAGGAGAGCGATTTTGCCCTGCTCCGCGCCTGCGGCGTTACCATTGCTTCCTGCCCCAAAAGCAATATGAAGCTGGCTAGCGGCGTTCTGAACGCTCCGCGCATCCTGCGGGAGGGGATAAATCTCGCTCTGGGCACGGACGGCGCCGCCAGCAACAATAATTTGAACATGCTGGAAGAAATAAAGTTTTTCGCTCTGGCGCAAAAATGCTTCCACGCGGATCCGGCCTTGATCACGCCGCGCGAGGCTTTGACGGCCGCGACTTCCGCCGGGGCGCGGGCCCAGGGGCGGACCGATGCGGGCCTACTTAAAGAGGACTATGCGGCCGACCTCATAGTCATTGATCTGAGCGCGCCCCATATGAACCCCCGCACCGATTTGCCGCATCATCTTCTCTATGCCGCTTGCGGAGCGGACGTGGTTCTGACCATGGTGGACGGGCGCGTTTTGTACGAGGACGGCGAGTTTCTGACCATCGACCTGGAAAAAACCACTCACGCCGCGCTGGCGGCGCAAAAACGGATTTTGGCTGAATTATAACTACATTATATCAAGGCCCGCGTGATAGGCTTCATATATGGCTGTGGTGATGTTTGCCGGGCGGACGGCGTCGCCTATCACTCGCACCCACGGCGCCCCGTCGCGCAGCGTGTTCACATCATCGGAGCGCGATGTTTGTCCGACTGCGTACACCACATTATCGCCTTTGATGAGTTGCTCATTGCCCTCGGCGTCCCGCACACGGAGGCCTTCCTTCGTTATCTCCAGGCCGCTTGTGTTCAGCCGCATGTCGATGCCCGCCGCGCTCAACTCGGCCAGCAAAATAGGGCGGTGGCGTATATTGGCGTCGGGCGCCGGTTCGCCGCGCATCTCCACCAAATGCACAGTTTTCCCCGTCTGGCTCAGGTGCAGCGCGCACTCACAGCCGGTCAAACCACCGCCCAGCACGACGACTTCGCTCCCCAGCGCAGCGCCTTCGAGGTAAAGCGTGTTGACCGACACCGCCGTAGGGCTGTCAATCCCCTGGAGCGGCGGCTTGATAGGGGTGGAGCCGACGGCGATTATCAGGGCATCAGGAGCGAATTCATCCACAAAAGCGGCGTCGACCCTGGTATGGAGTAGGATTTGCACTCCCGCTTGTTCGCAGGCCCGAGCATAACTCAAGCCCAACTCGTACATCGCCATCTTAAAAGGCACGGCCCGCTCGGTGTTGAGGATGCCGCCCAGGGCAGCGGATTTTTCGGCGAGGGTCACCCGATGCCCCCGGAGCGCCGCAGTGACGGCGGCCTTCATCCCGGCAATGCCGCCGCCGGCGACCAGCACTTTTTTGCCGGCGTTCGTGACCGGCACGGTGAGACCTTCGATCTCCCGCCCGATGAGCGGATTGATGGCACAGCGTCTGGTCTGTGTGACGGGGCGCTCCGCCATGCAGACGAAACAGCGCAGACATTTGATGACGTCCGCCCCGCGGTTGGCCATGATTTTATTGGGGATTTCGGGGTCGGCGAGCAGGGCGCGCCCCATGGCGACGATATCCGCCTGTCCTGCCGCGATAATGTTTTCCATTTTTTGGGGGTCGGAGAGCGCGCCAACGGTGGCTACGGGGATTTTGACATGTTTTTTTATCTCCGCCGCCATGTGCACGTTTAGGCCATGCGGTTTGAACATCGATGGATGGGTAGTGGTAAATCCAAACTGGTAAGAACCCGCCGACACATGGATGATGTCCACGAGTTCCTCCAATTCTTCTGCTATCCGCACGCCCTCCGCCAGGTCGTAGCCGCCGTTAAAAAGTTCCGAGCCGGAGAGGCGCAGCTCGATGGGAAAATACTCGCCCACGGCCGAGCGCACAGACGCGAGCACCTCGCGCGTCATACGCAGGCGATTTTTGAGTGAGCCGCCGTACTCGTCGGTGCGCTTGTTGAAGTAGGGGGAAAGAAACTGGTTTAGCAACCAGCTGTGCCCGGCATGCACCATGACCATGCCGAAACCAACACGTTTGGCCAGGGCGGCTTTTTCGGCGTAGGCGGCTGCGATGGAGGAGATCTGCTCTTTGTTTAGGGCGGTAACCGGCAAACCATCGGGGCGCACTCCGTCACTGGGGCCAAACTGACCGAGCATCTTTTTACTTTTTTTGTCAACCATATACGTGCCGGCGTACTGCCCGGAATGAGAAAGCTCAATGCCGGGGATGGCGCCGTGGCGCTTGATGGCGTCCGCCACAAAGGTAAAGGCGGCCAGCTGTCCGCTTGTCTCCAGCGAAAGTTTGAGCATCTGCGAACCGTCGGTTTCCGGATGAACGACCAGTTCGCTTACGGTGACAGCTGCCGCGCCGCCTCTGGCTCGCGCTTCGTAAAAGCCCTGGGTGCGCGGCCCGGGGCTGCCTTCGGCCGTGATGTCGGTAGCCCCAAGCGGCGCGGAAACCATGCGATTCCGGAATGTCACGCCTTTGATCTGCAGGGGTTCGGATAGCCGAGGGTAATCGCGTTTCACAATGTAATTCCTCCCATACTTGTTATGTTCCTACAACGCCGCAGGGGGACGCCGTTCGGCGTCCCGAGGGGGCTGAGTGAACGGCAATCGCTAATTTGACCTGTCCATATTGATGAGCGAAGCGGCGTACCCGGCGCCAAAGCCGTTGTCGATATTTACGACCGTGACACCTGTGGCACAGCTGTTCAGCATGGCCAGCAGCGGTGCCAGGCCTTGGAAATTCGCGCCGTATCCCACGCTGGTCGGCACGGCGATCACGGGCCGGGGGACAAGGCCGGCCACGACGCTGGGCAAAGCGCCGTCCATTCCGGCCACGACAATGATTACCCGCGCGGACAGCAAAAGCTCAGCGCGCGCCAGAAGCCTGTGCAGGCCGGCCACACCCGCGTCGGCCAAAGCGGTGACGCGATTGCCCATGGCCCGCGCCGTGACCAGAGCTTCTTCCGCCACGGGGCCGTCCGCCGTGCCGGCGGAAACAATCAGGATATGGCCGCGCTCACTTTGCCGGCCGCCGGGCAGAAGGATGAGGCGGGAAAGCGGATGATAAACCGCCTCCGGCACGGCGTCCCGCACAGCGGCAAAAATCTCCGCGCTGGCGCGCGTGGCCAGCACATTGCCCTCGGTTTTGGCGCGCAGTTCTCGCGCGATGGCGACAATTTGCTCCGTTGTTTTGCCGGGGCAGTAAATAGCTTCCGCAAACCCTTTGCGAGAGCGACGGTGCGTGTCCACGAGCGCGAATTCCATGTCGCTGTAATACAGGGCGCGTATCGCCCGCTCCGCCTCAGCGGCGTCGAGTTCGCCGTTTTGCACTTTTTGCAGCAAGACCAGTAAATTGTCCATCTTCAGGCATCAGCTTCCAGGCAGCGGACGACGAGGTCGCGCGCCATGATTATGTCGGATTTGGCCGCGGTTTCAGCCGGGCTGTGTATATAGCGGACCGGCACGGCGATTCCGGCAGTGGGTACGCCGGCGCGAGAAAGATGCACGGGCCCGGCGTCCGTGCCGCCCCGGCTGATGATTTCCCACTGAAAGGGGAGTCCGGCCGCCTCCGCCAGAGCGGCTACTTCCTCCCGGCGCGCGGGCGCGACGACGATGCTGCGGTCCATGACCTTGACGGCCGGCCCCCGGCCCAAACGGAGCGTAATAACCGGGTTGCGCGGTATATCGTCGGCGATGGTTGCGTCCACAATATAGGCCCGATCCGGTTCCAGCGCGTGCGCCGCTGTCTTGGCTCCGCGCAGCCCCACTTCCTCCTGCGCCGAAAAAACAAAATACAGATCGTGCTTGGATTGGACGCGCCGCAACGCCTCCAGCAGGATAAAACAGCCGATGCGGTTGTCCAGGGCTTTGCCGGACACCGTGCCGCCGGTTTCCGTCATCTCCGCCGCAAAAACAGCCATGTCACCGATTCCGACGCCCCGCGCGGCTATTTCCGCCGGGCTGAGGCCTGTATCCAGATAATAGCGGCGGTTCTCGGTTTTATCGCGGTCCGGTTCGATAAACTGGCGGGCCAGCACAGCCGTGAGGCCCGACTGAAACCGCAGGCGCTGACCTTCCAGGCGCGCGGCGTTAAACCCGCCGACCGGAGCGAAGCGGAGAAACCCGTCCTCGTCAATATGCGTCACCATCACGCCGATTTCATCCATATGCGCGCAAACCATGACTCGTCTGGCCGGAGCTGCGCCGGCTGCGCCCCGGCGCAGCACAATCAGGCTGCCCAGCGTGTCCTCCCGTATTTCGTCGGCATACGGCGCAGCCGTGTCCGCAATAAGGCGGCGCGCTTCATCCTCCTGCCCGGACGGGCCGAAGGCGGCGGTCAGTTCATGCAGCAGTTTCCAGTTTTCAGGTGATTTTGTCATCTAGGCATGTTTCCTTTCCTGAGGGAGCAGGTTCTTGAGCAAAGCAATAACCAATTTTTTCCAATTGGCGTAATCTTCCCAGCCGGCGACGCTATGCATGGTGTGAATATAGCGGCAGGGCAGGCTGAGCGTTATGAGCCTCAATCCCGCCCCGCCTGTTTGCAGGGCGCCGGCATCGTTGCTCCCGGCCGCGCCGCGCCGGTACTGGAGCGGAATGTCTTCCGCTGCCGCGCATTCCCTGACGGCGCGAATCATATCACGCGGGTAAACCGTTCCGCCGTCCATCAGGGAACAAACGGGGCCTCGCCCGATCATTGTCACTGTTTCTTCCGGTTCGGTCTCCTGCACGTCGGCCGCCGCGGTCGCTTCCAGCACAATGGCCCAATCGGCCTGAACACTGCCCGCCAAAACCTGAGCGCCGCGCAAACCGATTTCTTCCTGCGCGGTGAAAGCGGCGGTCACGCAGCAGGGATATTCCTCAGCCAGCAGTTCCAGCAGCAGGGCGCAACCGGCCCGGTCGTCGATGGCCTTGCCCATGAAGAGGCCGGCGCCGAATTCATGCCAAGTATCCTCAAAACAGGCCATGTCGCCGATTTTCACATGCTTTTCCGCTTCTTCGCGGTTTTGCGCGCCTATGTCAATGTAGAAGGCGTCGAATTCCGGCAGTTTTTTTCGCTCCTCCGGCTTTTGCAGATGGACGGCTTTTATGCCGATCACTCCCGGCAGATCGCCGTGGATACGCACTCTTTTTGCCGGCAAAACAGCCCGGTCCACGCCGCCGGCCGGGCTGAATTTCAAGTAGCCCTCGGCCGTGATTTCCGTGATCAGAAAACCGATTTCATCCATATGCGCGCAAAGCAGAACGTGGGGCGCATCTCCCGCTCCCGTTTCGCGCCGGACGATGATATTGCCGATGCGGTCGGTTTTTGGAGTGAGGCCCATTCCCCGCAGACGGGCGGAAATCGCCTCTCCGACTTTTCTTTCCTGCCCGGCCACGCCGTCCAAACGGCTCAAAGTTTCCAGCATCCGCAGATCATCCTTTCTTGCGCTCCTTCCACCGCTCAAGTTTACCACATTCCGCGTCACTGTTCAATTTTTTTCGTCTGATCTCTGTTTGACATGCCGGAAGGAGTTGGGGTAAACTGTTGGCAGGAAAACAAACTTGGTTCTGGGGAGGTGAATTCGCGGTTGAAAATTTTTCCCGTTTTGAAATTAAAAACCGGGCTGACCTGGCTCCTGTGTCTGCTCATGGGGGCGGCGCTCGCCGCCTGTACGGCGGCGCCGGATCCGGGGGCCGCGGGTTCCGGCCGGGACACGCCCGGCGAGGGCGTGTCCCGCGGAACAGAGGCGGCACAGCCGCCGGCGGGGACGGCGGGGGAAACTTCCGGCCCAGGCCGGGCCGCCGATCCCCGCCCCGCGGACCCCG
>JAISQG010000273.1 GCA_031274335.1 Gracilibacteraceae bacterium | reverse complement strand
AAGTTTATGCGTTCGGCGCAAAATCCGCCCGACTTGTTCCATGTCAATCTCCGGGTCGCCGTCAATCAGGGCCTGGCCGAGCTCCGTCAGGCCGCCGTAGGTTTCGGTCAGCTTGCTGAGACTGGCTGTCGAGCGCAAAATTTTGACCGAGGTTGTTTTTTGCCCGTCAGGAAGAACCATTTCGACCGCCGGCTGTTTGGGGGCAGTCTCAAAGCCGACCTCGGCGTCCCGCTTTTTTTCGTTCGCGATATTGATCGCCCGCATGATAATACCCTCCCGCTGTCAGCGCGTCCGGCACTCAGAACATCGAAAAATCAATGTCTCCGCCCTCGGCTTCCTGTTCGTCCTCCGCATCCTCTTCGATGATGCCGGTTTCATCGAGGCCCGCCAGCGGAAAACGGTTCGCTTCGCCGACGAGCATGTAGAGGAAACCGTCGTTTGCCAGCAGAAAAGCCTGCTTGCCGCTGTAACCGGCGTTGTAAAAATACTCGAATGTAAAAATCTTGTCGCCCACTTGATCCAGCAAGGCCTGGTCGGCATCCGTTATTTGATAAAACGCCGTGATGCAATGGTCGAGCAGATCGTCCGCCGTGGCGACGCGCGTCAGAGGAATCGGCGCGTCATAGCTTGACTGGTTCATGGCGGCGTCCGTGCCGTCGGACGTGACGGCTTTGAGCTCGCCGCGGTCAGCCCAGCGGCGCTCCGGGGTCAGGCGACCGAGAGCGGCGCCGCCTTTCGGGATGATGACAGAACCGGTTTCGTCGATTGTCGCGAGGAAACATTCATTGCCATCGTTGTCAAGGGCGAGCGTCTCCGTCCAGCCGTAGAGCTTTTTGCGCTCAATTTTGGCCGGGGTGGCGGGGTAGGAAGCGCCGCCGATCTGAAATTCAAGACTTCTGGCCATATTGCTGCTCCTTTGGAATTGTGCGCAAAGCTGAAATCATTTGCATTGTACCATTAACCGCGTTTTGCTGTCAAGCCGGATTCCGCCGCAGGCAAGGGGATATGGATATAAAACCTGGAGCTGAGGAGCGTTGTCCGGTGCAAATAAATCTTGTGTTTCTGTTTAAAACGTGATATAATACATATGATCCAATTGAGTTTAGTTTAGTTTAATTTGGTTGCGGAGGGGACAAAATGACTGATGCGATGCGGCACGAAGCGGATACCGCGGAATATGAATCCGCTTACCGGGACGCGCGGGGCTATATTTCCAACGCCAGAAAATTCATGCAGGAACAGGCGCCGGATCATGTGCTGGTGTTCAATCTCGCTTCCATGGCGCTGGAGCGCTACCTCGTGGCTTTATGCAGCTTGCGCGGGGTCATGCCGGAGAACCACAATTTCACCTGCCTGATGGACTCCGCCGAAACCGTAGCGGAGTTTCCGGCAGAATTAAACGCGGATATCCGATCGCTTGACACGATTTTCGGCATCTGTTCGCTCGAAAATTACCATCACGGCACCCCGGAGCCGGCCGACACGGAAAGGATTCTTGTTATGTGCGACCGGCTCGCGGACATGTTGGCACGGAGCTCCGCCATATGAATTTGAGTTAAGTTAGATAAGTTAAAACTTTATGGCCGGCAATTCAGGCAGGGAACATATCCCGCCGTGACGGCGCCGTCCCGCCCGGAAAAATAGACTCTGTTTTCCGGATTCGGCAGTGTCCAGCATGTGGGCTTGTGGAATTTGTGCGTGTTGATATTGCCGATGAAAGCCGCAGCCGGCAGCTGACCAGGCAAATAAAACAGGGGATTGAGTTTTTTGCCCTTTTTCTCATATTCCAGATGCAAATGCGGCCCGGTGCTGACGCCTGTTGAGCCGACCTGTCCGATAAGGTCTCCTTTGCGAATCGCGTCCCCGTCCGCCACAGCCCGGCTGCTCAAATGCGCGTAAAAAGTATTGTCCCCGTTGCTCTTGTCGATCCGCACCCATAAGCCGTAGCTCGAATCCACGCCGACGGCCGCCGTTCCGCTGTGGCAGGCGTAAACATTTGTTCCTAGGGGTTTGGCGATGTCAAGGCCGGTGTGCAGCCTCTTCTCATGGTACACGGGATGCAGGCGATAGCCGAAATTATCCGAAACAACCCATCCCTCGTCTGGGAACGGCGATCCTATTTCCTGGTGAGTGGTAAAAAATCCCACTTCTGTTAAAACATTAAGTTTTTCCATTTCAGCCGGCGTCAGCAGCGCGTCCGCGTTATCCGCCAGATAATCGGCGAAAGGCGTTGTCGTGAGCCGGACATCCAGATGATAAATGATTTCTTCGGAAGAATCGTCAACGTCGTCGTCGGGATCTGAATCGGGCGTGCTGATTATTTCCGTCCATTCCTCCGCGGTAAGCGTGTAAAGCAGCCTGTGCAGACGCTCAATTTCGTCGCGGATGCTGTGCGGCAGCCCGGCCGGGGGAACAATAATTTTGCCAAGCGAATAATCGTCGTATTTGCTGTCAAGATAGGCCATGAGCAATTCGGCGCTTGTTTCCATTTTCATGCGGCTCAAAGCCACATTTCTGCCGTTCAGGTAATAATGGAAATCGTCGATATCGGTATACAGGCTTTCTATTTCGAAAATTTCCGCCGCGAGATCCGTGTCGAGTTCGGTAATCCAAACCCAGGTGTCGGTCAGTTCCTGTTCCGCGGATTTGAGGGAAATAACGGGGATAACCGAGGCGATAGCCGACACGCCGCCCATGATAAAATTGAAAACGACCGCGACCAGGATCAAAACGGCGATGATTTTATACGTGAGCGGATTGCTCAGAATACGGATGACCCTTCTGGCGCCACGTAAAACGCCTGGCGCCTTGGATATCGCGTTTTTGGTGCGAACAAGGGCCTGCATCCCCACATCCTGGCTGCCGCGAAATTCGCGGACAGCTAAACCGGCTTCATGCCTAAATGTCCGCCCCGCGGCTCTGATGCC
>JAISQG010000249.1 GCA_031274335.1 Gracilibacteraceae bacterium | reverse complement strand
GGATTGCGGCTCGGTGGCCGCAATGACGCCTACAGTTTGCGGCTCGGTGCCCGCAATGACGCCCTGGGTTCTGGTTTACGTGCTGGTGCGGCTCGCGTAATCGAAGTAGTAGCTGCCTTTATAAGACGGCAGCGTGACCTCCTCCTTTGTCAAGTCCACGCGCATCCCCGCCTGTTTTAAGGTAAAAACCTCCAGGCGGCTGAGGTAATCGTGCATTGTGTCCGGGTCGCCGATGGCGAGGATTTCATATGTTGTGGCGCCCACGCGCCCGATCGGCACGGAATTGATCAATATGGTCGCGTTGCCGCTCATCACCACCGAGCTGGAGCCCACGACGCGCTGGCCGTTGATGCTGATGGCTTCCGCGCCGGCGAAACGCAGCGTATTGATGATGCTGCACAGGTCGTCGGTGTTGACGGGGTACAAAACCGTTACGTCCGGCCCGCTGTCCGTGATGACCAATTTCACGCCGAGGCCCTGCACGGGGATCGTGCCGTCCTGAATTTTGAGCTGTTCCAACTGGGCGGCCAGCAAGGGATTCATGCCGCCGGCGCCGCGCAGCCGCTCCAATTCGGAAGCGACATAGTGGTTTTCCTCCGACAGGCGCGCGTTTTCATCCTGCAGCGAGCGCAAAACGCCCGCTATCTGGTCCAGGCGCTCGGCTTGAATCTGCTCCGCCAGATCCACGCTTTTCTGCGTCTGCACTTGCAGGGAAAGCAGGAAGCCCAAAATCAAAGCGGCGATGGTGGCCGCGCCGACTAACCGCCTGTTCATGACGCCGTCTCCCGCACGGGCGCGGCGAAACGGATCGCCCGCGATTTGGCGGCGGGAACGGTCAGAGGCTGCGTCGGGATTTCCAGTTCGCGCGTGATTCCGTATTGCTGCTGATAATACCCCAGCTGATCCCAAAAATAAAACTGCAGCGCCGCGCGCAAATCGGATTGGTTGCCGAGCGCCACAATCCGGTAAGGCGGGCTCTGGCGGACGCCGTTGATCTGGATAAAAGCGCCGCTGCAAAAAATTTCCGTCTGCCCCGTCACGCGCTGGTCATTGATGGCGATGGCCTCCGCGCCCCCGCTCCACAGCACGTTCACCAGCTGGCGCAAATATTCCTCATGGATGACATAGTTGCCATAGCCCGTGTTTTCCCGCTCGGCGGCGTCGTCTAGGATGATGCGGATGCCCGGCCCGGTCATTTCCGCCTGCCCGGCGTTCAAGCGCGCGGCATCCATTTGTTCGGCCGCAAGCTCCGAGCCGTTCTGGTTGTTTTGCAATTGCGTCAGTTCTTGCCACAGACGCTCGTTATCCTTGGCCAGCTGCTCGTTTTCAACCTCCAGCTGCAGGAGGCCCGGCAAACCGGTTTGGCCCGTTTCCGCCGTCGCGCTCAGATTGGATTTCAAGAGCATCACCATCAGAAGGGCGGCCACAAATAAAACGCCCGCCATAAGCCGCGCCGCGCGCTTTTTCCGCCCGGACTCATCCCACACTGCCGTCACCGGTTTCGCCGGCCCTCGCGTTCTGCAAAGCCAGATCCCGCTCGCGCTGCTGTTCCCGCGCTTCTTTCGCCGAACGCTCCGCGTTTTTGGCCGTTTCTTTCGCGGATAATTCCCCGATAATCGCTTCCTCTTCCGCGTCTTTGGCCGCGTGTTCCGCCGCCTTCTCCGCGTCGAACGAATCCACGATGGCGCGAAATTCCTTGGCTTCCAGCGTTTCTTTTTCCATCAGGGCACCGGCGATGGCTTCGAGAATGTTCATCTTGTCCGTGATGATCCGCTCCGCGTGCTGATAACAATCGTCAATCAGGCCGCGCACCTCCTGGTCGATGGTCTGCGCCACGGATTCGCTGTAATTGCGGTCGCGCGCGATGTCGCGCCCCAGAAAAACTTCTTCTTTTTTATGTCCCACCGTCACCGGGCCGATCTTGTCGGACATCCCCCATTCCGTCACCATGCGGCGGATGGTGTCCGTCGCCCGCTCCAAGTCATTGGAAGCGCCGGTGCTCACCTCCTCCAGGGCCAGAGCCTCAGCCACGCGGCCGCCAAGCAGGCCGGTCACGTTGTCAAGCAGCTGGGAGCGCGTCCGGTAGTTCCGGTCCTCTTTGGGCAGAAGCAACGTGTATCCGCCGGCCATGCCGCGCGGAATTATGGAAATTTTATGCACCGGGTCGCTGTGCGTCAGATATTCCGCCACGAGCGCGTGGCCGGCTTCGTGAAAAGAGACCAGTTTTTTCTCGTAGTCGCTGATCACGCGGCTTTTTTTCTCCGGGCCGGCGATCACGCGCTCAATCGATTCCTCCATCGCCCTCATGCTGATGCGCTTATCCCCCCAGCGGGCGGAAAGAAGGGCCGCTTCGTTGACCAGGTTGGCGAGATCCGCCCCGGTAAATCCCGGCGTGCTCCTGGCCAGAATGCTGAGTTTCACGTCATCGGCCAGCGGTTTGCCCTTGCTGTGCACGCTGAGTATTTCCTCGCGCCCCCTGACGTCGGGCGAGCCGACGACGACCTGCCGGTCAAAACGCCCCGGCCGCAACAGCGCCGGATCAAGAATATCCGGGCGATTCGTGGCCGCGATGACGATGATGCCCTCGTTGCCGTTAAATCCATCCATTTCTACCAATAATTGGTTTAAGGTTTGTTCCCGCTCGTCGTGCCCGCCGCCCAGCCCGGCCCCGCGATGGCGGCCGACAGCGTCTATTTCGTCGATAAACACGATGCAGGGAGAGCTTTTTTTGGCCTGTTCAAACAGATCGCGCACCCGTGAAGCGCCGACGCCGACAAACATTTCGACGAAATCGGAGCCGCTGATGCTGAAAAAAGGCACGCCGGCCTCGCCGGACACCGCTCTGGCCAGGAGAGTTTTGCCCGTGCCGGGCGGGCCGAACAGCAGGACGCCCGTGGGTATTTTCGCGCCGAGCTCGCTGAATTTTTTCGGAGTTTTCAAAAACTCCACGATTTCCGCCAATTCCTCTTTTACTTCATCCGCGCCCGCCACATCGAGAAATGTCACTTTTTTGTCGTCCGTCACGAGCCGCGCCCGGCTGCGCCCGAACTGCATGACCCGGCCGCCGCCGCCCTGGCTTTGCTGCATCATGAAGTACATGAGCCCGAACATGAGCGCCACCATTATAAGCGAAGGCAGCACGGAGACCCACCACGGAATAGTCACCGGCGGTTGGTAGGTGACTTTGAGGCCGGATTGCGCCGCCATATCATCAAGAAGCTGCTGGTCATATCCCGGTCCGACGACGTCATATTTGCCCGAGTCTTTCATCGTGACCTTATATGCCATAGTCGAGGCGCTGGTGCTGATTTCCACCTCCTGCACCTTGCCTGAGGCGACCGCCTGCTTGAAGCTGTTGTAATCCATCGCCGGAGTCTGGGCGTCCGGCGGGTTAATCCAGCGCAACACCATGACCGCCAGCAGAATAATGAACAGGTACACAACCAGATTTCTGAAAATTTTCAAACGGTTTATTCTCTCCTCTCGTTCCAAAACGGTTAGTCAGAGCGTCATACCATATTATACTACAACCAGCCCAAGTTGCAAACATTATTTTGTCCCGGCCGGACCGCTTCGCAACCCGCCTCTATGAGCGGGGCCCCCGGTTCCTAAATTTTGTCAAATTTTTTTCTGAAAAAGTGTTTGCAAATTCGGTGCAGATGGGGTATAGTAGAGGAAGGTCAGGAAAGGTCACAAAGTCAGACTTGGTCAAACGAAACGGAGTGATTGGCGATGGCTAATCTGGCGGATAAAATTGAGCTTTATTTAAAAGACATGCTGGGAAGAACAGCGGACGGCTTCGTTGTATTGCAGCGGGGAACGCTGGCTCATATTTTTTCCTGCGCGCCTTCCCAGATCAATTACGTTCTGACCACCCGCTTCACCGTAGACAGGGGCTACCTCGTGGAAAGCCGGCGCGGCGGCGGCGGATATGTGCGGATTGTCCGCCTGGGGCTGGAAACGGAAGGCAATTTCCGGCACATCATGTCGGAGCTGATCGGCGAGGAAGTCGCACCGGAAAGATGCCGGCAGATCATCGCGCGCCTGGAGGAAGAAGAAGTGCTGACGAAAAGGGAATGCGCGCTGATCCTGGGCATCATGGCCGAAAACACGCTGGCCGCTTTCACGGCGCATCCGCGGCGCCTGCGCGCGGCTTTGCTCAAGGAAGTGCTCACGACTGTTTGCCGGGACGACCTGAATCCGGACGATTGAACGAGACGCGGGCGGCTTAGGGACGATGAGGAAATCGAGGTGAATCAATTGCTTTGTCAAAATTGCCAGCAGAGAGAAGCGGCGGTGCGCGTCACAAAAATCGAAAACGGGCAGGCCACCCAGATGAATTTGTGCAAGGAATGCGCGCGGCAATATCATAACGTGAAAGTTTTCCCCGGCATGGTTTCAGACTTCATGCAGGCGATGTTCACGCTGAAAGGGGCGCCGGGCGGTCAGCAGTCGGCGGCCAGGT
The DNA here is from genome assembly GCA_031274335.1 of Gracilibacteraceae bacterium. Lineage (GTDB taxonomy): Bacteria > Bacillota > Desulfitobacteriia > Desulfitobacteriales > Syntrophobotulaceae > JAIRRL01. The sequence goes on along the minus strand of JAISQG010000249.1, from coordinate 2,112 downwards.
GTCCGGTCTGCGGCCTGACCTTCGCCCAAATCCAAAAGGCGGGCCGGGTAGGCTGTTCGCATTGCTACGAGACCTTCGAGCCCCAGATGGATTTTCTCCTGCGCCGCCTGCACGGCGGCAGCCGGCATGTGGGCAAGGTGCCGCGCCGCGGGGGCGGCAACATCCGCCGGCAGAACGAAATGCGCGCGCTCAAAGCCGAATTGCAGGAACTGGTGCGGCGGGAAGCGTTCGAGGAAGCGGCTGTCCTGCGCGACAGGCTCCGGGCGCTCGAAGCGGTTAAAGGAGGGGAAAACGAATGAATGTAGCGGAAGTCCTGGCGCGGCGCAGCCACTGGCTGACGGAGCAGGGACGGAATGTCATCGTTCTCAGCACGCGGGTGCGCCTGGCCCGCAACTTGGCCGACCGGCCTTTTCCCTCCGCGCTGTCGCCGGAAATGACGGAACAAACGGAGAAGGAAATAGCCGCGGCGCTGGAAGCGGCGGAAACAGAGGGCCAGCGTCTCAGGTATCTGCCCCTGAAGGACATGAGCGACATGGAAAAAACAGCCCTGGTGGAGAAGCATCTGATCAGCCCGGCCCTGGCCGCCCTCGGCGCCGGGCGCGGCGTGGCCCTTTCGCCGGATCACCGGCTGGCCGTGATGGTAAATGAGGAAGATCACATCCGCTTGCAGGTGATATTGCCGGACAGCCGCCTGCAGGAGGCTTTTCAGGTCGCGGACCAATTGGACGACGCTTTGGAGGACAAGCTGGATTTTGCTTTCCGGGAGCGCTGCGGCTATTTGACCGCCTGCCCGACCAATGTCGGCACGGGCATGCGCGTTTCCACGATGATGCATCTGCCGGCGCTGGTCATGACCAAACAAATGCAGCAGGTTCTGAACGCCCTTTCCCCGCTCGGCCTGGCCATCCGCGGGCTTTACGGCGAAGGCTCCAAGGCGTGGGGGAATATTTTCCAGATATCGAACCAGGTGACGCTCGGCAAATCGGAGGAAGATACGCTGGTGAACATCGAGGCGGTGACGGAGCAGATCTGCGAGCTGGAAAACCACGCCCGCCAAATGATGCTGGCCGGGCACAGTACACTGGAAGACAAAGTGTGGCGCGCGCGCGGGCTTTTGCAAAACGCCAGGATCATGCCGGTGGAAGAAGCGTTCCGCCTGGTTTCCGAGGACAGACTCGGCGTGGACACCGGTTTTTTGCCGCCGCTGCGGGAGAGCTTCGCCTCGCTGCTCCTGAATCTTCTGCCGGCCGGCCTGCGCTATAGGGGCGGGACGGAATTGACGGACGAACAGCTGAACGAGGCCAGGGCCGCGTATTTGCGTCAGGCGACACTGGGAATATCTACGGGAACGGAGTGAGAAAATGCCAGAAAATTTTACCAAAAACGCGCAAAAAGTAGTGGGCATAGCGGAGAACATCGCTAAGAAAATGGGCCATAAAGTCATCGGCACAGAACATCTGCTGCTGGCCCTGCTGGAAGAGGGAGAGTGCATAGGTGCGCAGGCATTGCGCTCGCTGCACGCCGACCCGGTCAAAATCAGGCAGCGGATTACGAGCATCCTCGGCAAGGGCGAGCCGCACGCCGGCGCAATCGCCCCGTCGCCCCGCGTGAAGCGCGTTTTGCAAATCGCGGTGGAAGAAGCGCAGCGCCAGGGGCTCAATTATGTCGGGACGGAACATCTGCTGCTCGGCCTCCTGATCGAAGGGGAGGGCGTGGCCGCCCGCATCCTCACGGATCTGAAAATCAACCCGGAAAAGCTGTGGGAGCAGGTCATGCAAATCATGGGCGGTGAAATCGAGGGAACGCCCCCGCCCGGCTCCGGGCCCTATGTCGGACGTACCGTTCCCTATGGCGGCACGCCGGCCCTGAACGAGTTCGCGCGTGATCTGACGATTCTGGCCGAAGAAAGAAAGCTCGACCCCGTGGTCGGCCGCCAGCAGGAAATCGAGCGCGTCATCCAGGTTTTGAGCCGGCGCACCAAAAACAACCCTGTGCTGATCGGCGAGCCGGGCGTCGGCAAAACCGCCATCGTAGAGGGGCTGGCCCAGCGCATCATCGACGGGGACGTGCCGGAGCTTTTGCTGGACAAGCGCGTGCTGGCTCTGGATCTAT
>JAISQG010000242.1 GCA_031274335.1 Gracilibacteraceae bacterium | reverse complement strand
AATGCTGGGCATTTCCCGGCCAAAATTCGGCGGAGGTGGCATATGAGCAACGCGCGTAAGTTCTTATGGTATGGAATTTTGGCGGCGCTGGTCCTGGCGGCAGGGGTAAAATATTTTTTGCCCGTGCGGGAAGCGCCCTCGCCGGAGCCGGTGCAGGATCTCGCGCCACGCGAGGTTGTTGTTTATATCACCGGCGCGGTGGCGGAACCCGTCCTCCTGCATTTGGAACCCGATGCCCGGCTGAATGACGCGCTGGCGCAAGCGGCGCTCCTGCCGGAAGCCGATCTCTCCGCGCTCAACCCGGCGCAGCCGCTGAAAGACGGACAGAAAGTCATCATTCCTTTTTTGCCGGCTCCGGTCGCCGAAGGAGCGTCCGCTGAGGGAACGCCTGAAACCGGTCCGGCCGGGGAAAGCGGTCAAGCGCCAAGCGGGGGGAACGCGCCTGCGCCAGTCTCCGCGCCGGCGGCGAGCAGCGCCGGCCTGATCAACATCAATACCGCGACGGCGAGTGAGCTGACCGCCCTGCCGGGTGTCGGCCCGGCCATCGCGGAGCGGATTGTGCAATACAGGGAGGAAAACGGCTCTTTCAGCCTGAACGAGGATTTGATGCAGGTTTCCGGCATCGGCCCTAAAACATTCGCCAAACTCGAAGCCCGCATCACGGTCGGCTGGTAATGGAGGATAAATGGGTTAAGTTCAGCTTGGCTGTTCTCCTGGGAGGGGCGATCGCCGTCTGGGGCGGAAATCCGGCCGGGCCGGCAGCCGCGGCGTTTGGCCTCTGGCTTCTCGCGGGCTTACTGCTTTGGCGGCCACGCGGTTTTTGGGCTTACGAGCGGCGGCCGCTTTTCATTTTTCTGGCCCTGGGGCTTCTGGCCGGCCTTCTCTATGGCTCAACCGGCGCGCGCCATCTGGCGCCGCCGCTTGAGCTGACGCGGGTGCCGATTGAAGGCCGGCTCACAGATTGGTGGCTGGAAGCGGACGGCGCGCAAGGCGTCATCCGCTTGACCGCACCGGCGGAGGGCGCCGGGGATGCGGCAGCCGCCCGCTTGGCGGGACAAAGCTATGTCCTGCGGGTGCGGGGCGACGCGGCTGGGCTGGCGGCGGCCGGCTGGGCGGATCTGAATCCGGGCGATTGGGTCAGATTCACGGGCAATATCCTTCAGCCGGAGCCACCGCCGGGCGGTGGTGATTTTGACGCGCCCCTTTATTACGCGGTGCGGGGGTTGAGCGGCAAAATCACAGCCGGGTCGGAGGCGGCCCTGGTCCGGAACGGCAGGCCGCCCCCGACCTGGCTGCTCCGGCTGGGGGTGAGACGCTGGGTGGAAGGGCATTGGCCCGGGCAGGAAGGCGTTATCGAAGGAATTTTGTTCGGACAGACCTCCCGCTTGGCGGAAGAAGACGCCGAGCGGTATAAAGCCACGGGCGTCTACCACGTTTTTGCGGCCTCCGGCTCCAATGTGGCTTTTGTCATGGCTCTGGCCTGGGCGCTTTGCTTTTTTCTGCCCCGGCGGCTCCGCATCCTCGCAGTTTGGGCCGCCGTGCTGTTTTACGCCCTGCTCTGCAGCGGCAACCCGCCGATTTTGCGCGCCTCACAGCTGGGCAGCGTCGTCCTGCTCGGCCGGCTGGGGCAGGGCCGGGTTTCCGGCCTGCGCTGGCTGGCCCTGACCGCGCTGGGACTGTTTGCCGTTAACCCTCTTTACCTGAAGGATATTTCTTTCCTGCTCTCCTACGGCGCAACCTGGGGCATCCTTGTCGTCACGCCGGCGCTCACGCGGCGGAATTGGCTGCCGGGGTGGCCGCCGGCGTTGCGGCTGGCCATCCTCGTATCCCTCGGCGCGCAAATCGCCATCACGCCGCTTTTGCTTTTGACCTTCCAGCGCCTCTCCCTCATCGGCCTCGCCGCCAACGCGGCCGTGCTTTTTCTGCTGGGCGCGGTGCTGGAACTGGGATTATTGGGCCTGCTCTGCCTTTGGCTGCCGCCGCTGGCCTACGCCTTTTATCAGGCCGCCGTCTGGCTTGTCGCCGTTTCCGACGCGCTGCTCACCCTTTTGGCCCGCGTGCCGGGCGGTTATGTCTGGGTCGTGAATCCCGGTCTTTGGTTCTACTTGTTTTGGTATATATGGCTTTTTTTATGGATTGGCGACAGAGAGAAAATTCTGTTTATTTTTCGCGTTCAGGCGCGGCGACTGGCCCGCCTGACAGGCTGGCAACTGAATGCCGCCGGAGCCGCCGGGGATGCCGGGAAACAGATGGCGCGCGTCCGGCGCTTTATCCCGCTGGCCGTTCTGCTGCTTTTGCTCTGGAACCCTTGGAACACGCGGGAGGGCCTTGAAATCACTTTCTTGTCCGTGGGACAGGGCGATTGCATAATCCTGCGCACCGCCGAAGAAACCATGCTCATCGACACGGGGCCGCGCACGGAATGGCAGGACGCGGGCGAGGACGTCATCATGCCCTATTTGCTCAGTCAGGGCATCAACGCGCTCGACCTGATTTTTCTCACGCATGAGGATTTGGATCATACGGGCGGCCTGCCTTTTTTGCTTGCCAATATGCCCGTGGCGCGTCTCGGTCTGCCGGAAGCCGGGCGGCGCCTCAGCCTGCCGCGCTGGGAGGAGGTGCTGTCCGGGGCGGCGCGGGCCGGCCTCAACCGGGAGGATATCATGTATTTCAAGGCCGGAGACGAACTGAGCTTTGCTTCCGGCCTGCACATTTCCGTGGCCGGGCCGGCGGAAATCCTTGATCTGGAGGAAGACGGCTCCAACGAACATTCCCTCGTGTTTTACCTGACATACGAAGGGTACACGGTTTTGTTCACGGGAGACATGGGCTTGCCGGAAATGGAAACGCTGCGGGCGCGCGGGCGCATCCGTCCCGCGGATTTTATCAAAATACCGCATCACGGCAGCAAAAACTCGTTCGACGCCGCCTGGTGGGACCGCTTCGCTCCCCGGGCTGTTTTTGTGCAGGTCGGGGCCAAAAACACCTTCGGCCATCCCGCGGCGGAAGTGACGGATTATTGGGCGGAACGCGGCGTGCCGCTTTATCGCAACGACACGCAGGGAACGGTTCAGCTGATTATCAGGAAGGAAAAATGGGACGTGCGCTTCTCTTAATTTAATGGGTGTATTGATGATCTGCATCGGAATGAAACTCCCGGTTACACTCTTGCTCGTGCCCGTGCAGGATCAAGGAGGAACGCAGGCCCTCCCAATAGGTGAACAGCCGATCCGGGGAAAGCGGCTTGCTGTACAGATAGCCTTGGTATACATGGACGCCGAGCGCGTGAAGAATATCGCTTTGTTCCCGCGTTTCTACATATTCCGCGATGAGTTCGATGCCCGACGCGTCCGCGAGATGTACGATGGACATGATGATGTCGCGCGAGGTCGCCGAATCCAGGATATCCTTTACGAGCACACCATCCAGCTTCAGCGTACTCAGGTCAAATTCCTTAAGGTACATGAGCGAGGTGTGTCCCATTCCGAAGTCGTCCATAGCAAGCCGCACGCCGAGCTCTTTCAGTTGCGCGAGGCGGCGGCGCGAGGCGGTTGTAAGCGCAAGCTGTTCCGTCACCTCGAGCTCGATCATATGTGGGTCTATGGAATTACTCTCGATCTCGTGCGCGACCAACTCCGCTATATCGTCGGAAATCTGCGAGGGCGACAGGTTGACGGACAGCACGGTTTGCAAGCCTTTTTCGTTCCAGCCCTTCAATTCGCGGAAAGATTTTCGCAGCGTCCAGCGGCACAATAGATCCTCGATCTCCGAATCCTCCGCGAGCGCGACCGCGACGGGTGCTGGGATCATGCCGAGTTGCGGATGTTTCCACCTGAGCAGGGCTTCCACGCCGTGAAGACTGCCGTCCGACTTGATTTGCGGCTGGTATTCCAAAAAGAGCGGGCAGTCCGGCCTGTCCTCAGGTTCCGACATGGCCTGTTGCAGGTCGTCCTTGAGCGCGATGGTGAGCCCGCGCGCCAGATTGCCGATGCCGTCCCCGCGCGCGGTAAGATTCTGCATGCCTGCCAAGACGCATTCCGTCAGGCCTTTGAGCGCATTCTGCCCCTCCAGCGCCTTATGCTTCTGGAACAGGATTATAAAAGGTCCGTAACACGCCGCCCCTATGAGAATATTGAAGAGCTGGAGCAGCGAACCGCTGACGGAGCCCGTCGCCATGAAGCCGCTGAGCAGCACGGGCGTGGTCCAATTGGCGCTCATCGTCGCGAGCGGCACCAGTCCGATCGACATGGCGGCCGTCGTCGTCAGTGTCAACACGGCGGGCGTAAGGATGAACGGTATGGCAAAGAAAGGGTTCAATACGATGGGTACGCCGTAAATCAGTATTTCGTTGATGTTGAAGATGCCGGGAATCGCCGAGATAATGGCGATTTGCCGCGTATTCGTGCGCTTGGTCAGGAATATGATTGCCATGATCAGACAGAGGGACGCGCCGCTGCCACCGGGAAATACGAAAATATCGAAAAATTCCTTTGAATACATATGCGTCGGTTCGAGGCCTTGCGCCAGCTGCGCGGCGTTCAATTCGAGGTTCGGAACGAATACGTTGTTCACC
>JAISQG010000232.1 GCA_031274335.1 Gracilibacteraceae bacterium | reverse complement strand
CAAGAACAGCAGCGTCACAACTGGAAAAATTTACCATTCAGTTATCACAAAAGAGCGGCGCGGGGATTACCTCGGCGGCACCGTACAGGTCATTCCCCACGTCACAAACGAAATAAAAGACAATATCTACCGTCTGGCGGAACAGCACCAGCCCGACATCGTCATTACGGAAATAGGCGGCACCGTGGGCGACATCGAATCCCAGCCTTTTCTGGAAGCGATCCGCCAGGTGCGCGGAGACCGCGGCCGGGACAATGTCTGTTACATCCACGTTACGCTTTTGCCGGGCCTGTCCGCGACAGGGGAGGTCAAGACCAAGCCGACGCAGCACTCGGTCAAGGAATTGCGCGGCATCGGCATCCAGCCCGACGTGCTTGTGTGCCGGGCCGACTACCCGATAGCGGCCGAACTGAAGGAAAAAATGGCCCTGCTTTGCGACCTGGAGGAGGAGGCCATCATCAGCCTGCCCACGGCGCAAACCATTTACGAAGTGCCGCTCATCATTCAAAGAGAAAACATGGACGATTATGTCCTCCGGCGCCTGGGCCTTCAGGCCCCGGAAGCCGAGCTCACCGATTGGGCGCGCATGGTGGAAAAGATCAAAAAACCCTGCCGCGAGACGCAAATCGCGGTGGTCGGCAAGTATGTCTCCCTGCCGGACGCATACCTGAGCGTGGCGGAAGCCCTGCGTCACGCCGGTACGCGTCTCGGCCTCGGCGTACGCGTCCGCTGGGTGGACGCGGAGGAACTGGAGGCGGCGGACGTGGATTTAGGAGAGGTTTTCCGCGCCGCGCACGGCATCCTCGTGCCGGGCGGTTTCGGCAACCGGGGCATTGAAGGGAAGCTGAAGGCCATTCGCCACGCCCGCGAGAACAAGATTCCCTATCTCGGCATCTGTCTCGGCATGCAATGCGCCATGATCGAATTCGCTCGCAACGTCTGCGGTCTCGCCGGGGCGAACAGCACGGAATTTGACGCGCTGACGCCGCATGCGGTTATCGACCTTTTGCCGGAACAAAAAGGAGTGGCCAATCTCGGAGGCACGATGCGCCTGGGGGCTTCACCCGTGCGGCTCATGCCGGACACGCGCGTAATGGAAATTTATGGAAACAAAGATCTGATTCTGGAGCGCCACCGGCACCGCTACGAAATGAACAATGATTTCCGCAAGCTCTTTGAAAGCAAGGGCCTGCGCTATGCGGGCACGACGCCGGACACACGGCTGGTGGAAATCATCGAGCTGCCGGAGCATCCGTTTTTTGTGGCCTCGCAGTTTCACCCCGAATTCAAGTCCCGGCCCGACCGCCCGCACCCGCTGTTCCGCGCCTTTGTCCAGGCCGTGCTGCAGCTGGAAAACGACGCCTTGGCGGCAGAGACTCCGGCAGCACCGGAAACACCTGTGGAGGGGCTGGATGTCCGGTAACAACGAAGCGGCCGGTGACGCGGGTGGCGGCTTGTACGCGGCCAAATGGCTGAATGAGGATGAGCAGGCGGAATTTAACGCTTTCGTCTGCGCACATCCCAAAGGGCACGCCCTCCAGCTTTGGCAGTGGGGTGAAATCAAGGAGCACACGGGCTGGCAACCGCACCGCCTTGTCCTCACGCGGGCGGGCGCGATCGTGGCGGCGGCCTCGGTGCTGGAGCGGCGGCTGCCTGTGGTTGGCAGCCCTGTTTTTTACTGCCCGCGCGGCCCGGTGGCCGACCCGCATGACGAAGAAGTGATGGCGGCCGTTTTTCGGGCCATTCGGGATTTAGCCCGGCGGAGAGGGGCCATCCTGCTCAAGATCGACCCGGATGTCTCCGTGGAGGATGTGGATTTCGGGCGTTTTCTGCGCGCGCAGGGTTTCCGCCCCTTGGACAAGGGGCGGGGCTTTGAGGGGGTGCAGCCCAAATTTGTTTTCCGCCTCGACATCCGCCCGGAGGAGGACGAATTGCTGGCCGCCATGCAGCAGAAAACGCGCTACAACATCCGCCTGGCCATGAAAAAAGGCGTGGAAATCACGCGGGGGACGCGGGAGGATCTGCCGGATTTTTATGCCGTACTGAAAGAAACGACGGAGCGGGATAATTTTCTCGTGCGCGATTTCGGTTATTTTGCCGATATGTATGACACGCTGACGCCGGCCGGCTTTGGTGAACTTTTCCTCGCGCGCTGCGCGGGGCGGGTGGTCGCAGGAGCGCTGGTTTTTCGCGCCGGCGACAAAGCCTGGTATGTTTACGGCGCGTCCTCCAACGCCCACCGCAATGTGATGCCGAACTACCTGATCCAGTGGGAAATGATCCGCTGGGCCAAAAGCCTCGGATGCGCGATGTACGATTTTCGCGGCGTGTCGGGCGATTTGTCCGAAAGCAACCCGCTTTACGGGCTCTACAGGTTCAAAAAAGGCTGGGGCGGCGTTTTCACGGAATTCATCGGCGAATGGGATCTGGTATTCCGACCGGTCATGTACCGTCTCTGGCAGGCGGCGGAGAAACTTTACTCCGGCTGGCTGAAGAAATTTATGGTAAATATAAGGTCACGCTTTCGCCTTTAAATATTTAACGATTTTAATCCATGCTTCTTTTGTTTTTTGAAAATCCCTGAAATGTCTTTTGACATTTGCCTGGTAAAGCTCTAATTCGGCGATAATATCCGAGAATTTGTCATTTTCAAAATAAGCGCAAATCTTCGGGATGACAACGCGTAAATTTTCACGCATTTTCGCGATGCGGGAGTCAAAATTCTGTTTATCCGTGATGTATATCAACAAGGGCTTATATCGTATCCAGCCAATGGACGCTTTCAAAAAGCGGTTCGTGACCGCCGCCTTGTCCGGCCTTATTGTCTTAAGCTCTGTGGGCAATACTCCATGAAGCAGATTTTCATACACGCCGAATCCGTCATGAAACGTGTAGCAATGTATTTTTCTGATTTTACATTCGCAAATAGCCGTGCTTAAAAAGGTGTCTTCACCTCGAGCGCCTGGCGGATTGTAAAAAGGAAAAACCTTATCAATATTGCTTAAATTAAATCCTAAATTTGCGCCGGAAATAAATTTCATGCCCCCGATTTCTTCTACATATTCCACCATTTGTTCATTGATTGTCGCAAGACTTGCATACGTAACTCCGCCGGCGTCCATTTTCTTTTTAACAGATTTCCAGCTGATGATGTCGTTGCTGATTGCCTCGATAAAGAGGCGAAAATCGCTTTCTGAAAGCGTTTCGTTGAAACGCAGATTCGGAATCGGCGAAACGTACCCGCAATGATAACCATGCGTCATGTCGGCGTACTGAATATTTTGAATATGTGTAGAAAGTATCTCTTGGCCTTTCCACGCAATGCCTCTCGCCGTTTTGAAAACCGCCAGCGGATATTCATCATCATCAAGAAAAATTAAATAATCCATATTGTTTTTCAGCGCGTAATAAAGCGTCGCGTTGCGCTTCATGGCATAGCCTTCGCCAAAAATCAATCTGGATTCTGCCGGACTGATTACTTTTTTATCTATCAAGCTTTGCGCCTCGGCATCAATGGATACGCTGCTTAAATAATGCGCCGAATCCACAATATCCAAAATGCCTTCATCC
>JAISQG010000179.1 GCA_031274335.1 Gracilibacteraceae bacterium | reverse complement strand
CGATGAAAGATTTGGAGCCGGAATGCGCGATGATGCCGAGATTTTCCACGAGTTCGCCGCGCGTCATGCCGATGCCGTTGTCGGCGACCGTGAGGGTGTGGGCGGTTTCATCCGTTTCGATGCGGATTTCCAGCGGCAAATCGCCTCCGGCCGTTTCGGCGCCGGTCAGCGTCAGATAGCGCAGTTTTTCCGTGGCGTCCGCCGCGTTGGATATGAGCTCGCGCAGGAAAACCTGCTTGTTGGTGTAAAGCGAGTTGATTACGATGTCAAGCAGCTGCTTGATTTCAGTCTGAAACTCTCGTGTTTCCGTGTTCTCCGGCATGGCAAAACCTCCTTGCGTCACAGTTCCTCAAAATATCCGGTTTGGGACAGGTCGTAATCACCCAGCATCTCCAGGTCGCGGCGGTATTCCAGCGAGGAAGCGGCGGCGAGCAGGCTCTGAATAGCCGGGGTGTTGCGGTCGGCCAGCCGGAAGATCAGGTCGTACCACTCCAGCTGCAACGGCACAAATTCGATGTCGGGCAAGTTGGAGGCTATGCCGGCACAGCCGCAGCCCACATCCGCCTCCCCTTTGGCCACCGCGCTCGCGCAGCTCAAATGGGTGTTGAGCTCTCTTTTATAGCCGCGCACATCTTCGCTGTGAATGCGGCAAAGCGCCAGTTTTTGATCCAGCAGAATCCGGGTGCCGCTGCCTTTTTCCCGGTTGACCATGTTCACTTCCGGCCGGGCCAGATCCCGCCAGCCTTTTATCTCCAGGGGATTCCCTTTTTTTACATAAAATCCCTGCATGCGACCGACCAACCTCAGCGCCCCCACCGGCATGCCCGGAGCGAGGCGGCGGATAAACGGAAAATTATAGCTGTTGGTTTCCGCGTCCCAGAGATGCGCGGCCGTCGCCGACACCCTCCCGTGATAAAAGGCATAAAGACCGTTCAGACTTCCCATGTGGGAGCGCAGGAGCGTCACGTCCGGCTGGGCCGCCGCCCTGCTTACAAGCATGTCCAAACAGGTGTCCTGCCCGCATACTATTGCCGGGGCAGCCGCCGTCTCAAATATGTCCGTCCGTATCTCATGAGATTCCGCGTCGTCACGCACGCCGGTTTCCGTAATGCGCGGCAGCGTCAGCTTCCCGGATTTGGTCGCCTGCAAATAATGATTGATGTCCGACTGTGAAATGCGCACCTGTTTGCCCACCTTGGACGAAGGCAACTCTCCCCGCTTGATGAGTTCGTAGACCGTGTATTTCCTGATCTTGAGCTGTTGGGCCACTTCTTCTGCTGTCAGCAGCAACGATTCCATACTATCACTCCTTCACTTAATTATAAGCAAAAAATGTCAAAAATTCAATAACGGCGCAATGATTATTTTTGGGGAAAAATTGCAGAATCTTTTATCGGAAAACTGTTGACAAATCCAGCTTATTATAATAGATTATTATTTGAGAAATAATTTATTGTATTGGAGGGTTTGTCTTGTTATCTGTCTTTACTATACTTACCGCTGGAATCATGGGGTTGCTCGCCATTCTGATCGGCATCGCGGTTTATGTCGTCGGCGCTTACGGACTGTATTCCATGGCTAAAAATCGCGGGGAGGAAAATTCCTGGATGGCGTGGGTTCCTATTGCCAATATCCACCTCATAGGGAAAATGGTGGGTGAAATGACCCTGTTCGGGCAACACTTCGGCAACCTCGCGCTAATCGCTCCCGCAGTCTCCGTCGGGCTTATCGTCGTCTCTTTCATCCCGCTCATCGGAGGGTTGCTGTCACTCGCCGGCACGATCTTTGTCCTGTGCGTCATCTACTCCCTCATTAGGCAATACCGCGAGGACACGGGCACTTGCGTTGTCTTCACCATCTTTAACTTCATCGGCTTCTTTTTGCTGCGCAATGATCCGGTGATCAGATCCTAATCCGAAACTAAACAAACCGCTCTCCCGGAACGGGGCGGCGCCCGTTGGCAAAATCCGCTCCCGTCATGCGTCCCCGCCCGGCCGGCTGCAGGATGCCGATTTCCACCCAGCCCCGCCCGGCGGCGCAAAGAAGGCTCTGTTCGGTTACGCGCGATATTTCGCCCGGCGCGCCCCCGATTCTGCCCGGCAAGGCCTCGAGCGCCCGGGCTTCCGCCTCCCAGATCTTTATGCTTTCGCCTCTGAACTCCGTGTAGGCGCCCGGCCAGGGGCGAAGCGCCCTTATCCGGCGGACGATGTTGGCCGCGTCCTCTGTCCAATCGAGTCTTTCATCCTTCCGCCGCAGCCTCGGCGCAAAAGTCGCGCCGTCCGCCTGCGGTTGCGCGGTGAGAGAACCGGCTTCATGGCGGCGCAGGGTTTCCGCCAGCAGATCCGCGCCTTGCGCGGCTAATTTGTCATGCAGCGTCCCCATGTCGTCGCCGGGCAGAATGGGACATTCGCTTTGCAGCAAAATATCGCCCGTATCCAAGCCGGCGTCCATGCGCATCGTGGTCACGCCGGTTTTGCTTTCCCCGTTCAGGAGCGCCCATTGAATGGGAGCCGCGCCGCGGTAAAACGGAAGAAGCGAGGCATGGAGGTTTATGCAGCCCCCGGGGGGCAGATTGAGCACTTCCGGCGGCAAAATCTGCCCGTAAGCCACCACGGCGATGATTTCCGGACGCAGAAGGCGCAGGCATTCCAGTTCCTCTTTTCCTTTCAGGCGGACCGGCTGAAAAACCTCGAATCCCAGGACTTGCGCCAGCTCTTTCACGGCGCTCCGGCTGATCTGCCGGCCTCGGCCGGAGGGACGGTCGGGTTGGGTAAAGACTCCCGCTATGGCGTGTCCCGCCGCGGTCAGGCGGCGCAGGCTCACAGCCGCGAATTCCGGCGTCCCCATAAAAACAATTCTCATCATAGGCCTCCGTTACAATGCCTGCTCTGCAGTTATACTGCTTAATTCACCATTCTCTAAAACCTACGCAAATCTGCTCGCGAGCAAATCTGCCGTTTAGTTCCTGCTTCACTGAGGCTGCTTGACACGGATTCCGTCATCTCCGGGAGTCCAAAAGGAGGCAACAGAGCCGCCGCCAAGGGTGCCGCCGCCGCCGTCAATGTTGGGGTCTCCGGCAGCGAGGGCGGGGAGCGGCAGGACAAGTAAAAATAGCGTAATAAGAAGGAGCCTCCGTCGCATTAAATTGCACCTCCGGGCTACATATCACCGATTATTTTGTTCCAGTCACCATCAGAGCGACCTTGTGTCATGCCGCCGCCTGTTGTTTCTCTTTTGATCCAGCCGAAGCCGGGAATCCATGTTTCGCCTTTATCATTTATGTCTCCAGCTTGCGGAGTTCCGGCAGGAGGCGGGGGCGGGGCGGGGTTGACTACAGACTCGCTTTCAGGCACACTGGCGGCCTCGGGAACGTCTTCAACGGGCGGGTTTATTTCTTCAACGACAGGCGGGCCGCCAGGGGTCGAAGGCGTTGCTTCGGCGGCGGGCGTCTCCGGCTGGTCTTCAGCCGGGGTTTCCGGTTCCGGCAGCGGAATTTCCTCGGCCACAGGCACCGGGGCTGGCGGCTTGAACACGTTCCAGCTTATGATTGGAATTGCGATACAGACAGCAGCAACAGCTATGCCCACGAGGATGTTTTTCTTGTTCATGGCAGTACCCCCTTGTCTATGTCGGACGGGAAAAAATTTCCGGGGGTTCTCCTTAAATATTACCACAATGCTGGTTTTGTGTCTATATATGGCTGCGGCTGAATTTGCTGAGG
>JAISQG010000225.1 GCA_031274335.1 Gracilibacteraceae bacterium | reverse complement strand
CTTGGTTTTGAAGTTCTCGTCAAAAAACTTCGCGGGGTCAATCGTCCCTTCGATAAGGTCGCTGAGATTGAGAACGTCGTCGCGGGCGGTGTCCGAGAATACGCTTTCACGCGGTTTGCAGAGAGCCTTAATCGTTTGCATTTGTCTTTCCTCCCGGTATCTTGGCGTTGTTTGATACTATGAACACAACGGAATTGATGTATGCCTGACCGCCCAAAATATCTTTGCCATCTATTCATTGCCTCTGCCTAAGCAATCATTTTCGCTCGCATCAGGCGTCAGTTCCATAATGTCCCACAACTCGCATTTAAGAGCGGCGCATATACGAACAAGCATATCGGTGTTCACGCTGTCGCATTTTGCAAGTTTCGTCAACGTCGAACTGCTTATATTCGCAAGCTTGGAAAGATCGCGCCTGTTCATATCCCTGTCTATCAACAGTTTCCACAACTTCTTATAGCTTATCTTCATTACGATACCCCGTTTCCGAGCGACTGATGATTCACAACGGATTAAGCATAACACCATCATCGGTAAAATGCAAGCTAAAATCGTGTGAACTCGAAAATGTTGCCGCGATTGTGTGGATCAGAAAATTATATTTCGGTCTTCCGCCCGACTTGACAAAAACGGTTAGCGGTGGTAAACTGATAACGGTGGGTCGTCTGCCATGTTTGTGAAAAACCGCGCCGGAGGGAGTCCGCCGGCATATGGAGGAATGGATATGCCTTTGTCGATGCTGGAAAAAGGCGTGGACGGAACAGTAAAAAATATTCGCGGAAAAGATGAAACGAAACGTTTTTTGACGAGCCTGGGCTTTAACATCGGCGGCAGTGTCGTCATCGTTTCTGAAATTTCCGGCGACTTGATCGTCAAGGTCAAGGATGCCCGTGTGGCGATCAGCAAATCCTTGGCTAATCAGATCATTGTTTGAAATATGGACTTATCAGGAGAAAACATGAGGACTCTTAGATCTGTCCAATGCGGCGAAACCGTGGTGGTGCGCAAGCTGGAAGGCACAGGCGCTCTGAAGCGGCGCCTGATGGATATGGGCATCACGAAAGGCGTGAGCATTTTTTTGCGCAAAGTGGCCCCGCTGGGCGACCCGCTGGAAATCACCGTGCGCGGGTATGAGCTTACGTTGCGCAAGGCCGATGCCGAGGGCATTATTGTCGAGTAATTGGAGGATGTATGCAGGGAAAAATCGCTCTGGCTGGCAATCCCAATTGCGGCAAGACTACTTTGTTTAACCATTTGACCGGTTCCAGCCAATATGTGGGCAATTGGCCGGGCGTCACGGTGGAGAAAAAAGAAGGACGGCTCAAAGGATATAAAAACGTCGTCATCACGGATTTGCCCGGTATTTATTCGCTTTCGCCCTATTCGCCAGAAGAAATAGTGACGCGGGATTATCTTGTGCGGGAAAAGCCCTCCGTCATAATCAATATCATTGACGCTTCCAATCTGGAACGCAATCTCTACCTGACCACCCAGATCCTGGAGACAGGCATCCCGGTCGTCGTCGCTCTGAACATGATCGACATCGTGCGCAAAAGAGGCGACCGGATAGACGAGGCGCGCCTGGCGGCCGAGCTCGGCTGCCCGGTTGTCGCCATGTCGGCGGTCAGGGGAGAAGGGGCGCCGGAACTGATTGCTCGGGTGTTGGAACTCCTCGACCTGGAGCATACGCTGGCCTTGCCCGCCGTATTCAGCGCGAAAACCGAGAGTGTGCTGCAGGAGCAGCAGGCTTTGCCGCCGGTGGCGGCGGAGGGCGCCCAGGCGCGCTGGTACGCCGTCAAACTGCTGGAGCGCGACGAAAAAGCGGCCCGGCACCTCAATCTGCAGGCGGAGGCGCGGGAACGCGCCGAAACTCTGACGGCGGCGCTGGAGAAAGAGATGGACGACGACAGCGAAAGCATAGTCACCAACGAGCGCTACGAATACGTCGGGCGGGTGGCAAGGCAGGCGGCCCGGCGGCAACCGGTCCGCCTGACAACCTCAGACCGCATAGACCGGATTGTCACGAACCGCGTTCTCGCTCTGCCGATTTTCGCCGCGGTCATGTTCGCCGTATACTTTATTTCCGTCACCTGGATCGGTGCCATTGTCACCGAATGGACGAACGACAGTTTTTTCGGCGGGATTGTGCAGCCGGCGGCCGAAAGTTTTCTGGCCTCCGCGGGCACGGCGGAATGGATGGTCAGCCTGGTGGCGGACGGCATCATCGGCGGCGTCGGCGCCGTGCTGGGTTTTGTCCCGCAGATGATGGTGCTTTTCATCCTGCTCTCCGTTCTGGAGGACTGCGGGTACATGGCACGCATCGCTTTCATCATGGATCGCGTTTTCCGCCGCTTCGGGCTTTCCGGCAAATCCTTCATCCCGATTCTCATCGCCTCCGGCTGCGGCGTGCCCGGCATCATGTCCTCGCGCACGATTGAAAACGAAAAAGACCGGCGCATGACCATCATGGTCACGACGTTCATACCCTGCGGCGCCAAACTGCCCATCATCGCCCTGATCGCGGGCGCGCTTTTCCCGGGCAGCCTCTGGGTGGCGCCGTCCATGTATTTTATGGGCATCGCCATGATCATCCTCTCCGGCCTCATCCTGAAAAAAACCCGCCTTTTCGCCGGCGACCCGGCGCCTTTTGTCATGGAACTGCCCCCGTACCACGCGCCGGGCGTGAAGGGCGTGCTCATCCACATGTGGGAGCGCAGCAAGGCTTTTGTCGTCAAAGCCGGCACGGTCATTTTCGTTTCCTGCGGACTCATCTGGTTTTTGTCCAGTTTCGGCACGGGCGCGGACGGATTTGGCATGGTTGAGGCGGAAAACAGCATTCTCGCGGTGCTGGGAGGCGTTATCGCTCCGCTGTTCGCCCCGCTGGGCTTTGGCGGCTGGCAGATGACCGTCGCCACCATCACGGGCCTGGTGGCCAAGGAAAACGTCGTCGGGACCATGGGCATTTTGTTCGGCCTCGGCGAAGCGGCGGAGGACAGCTCGGCGCTGCAGGGGAGTGTGGCCGCGATGATGACTTCCGTCAGCGCGCTCGCCTTCATGGTGTTTAACCTCCTGTGCGCGCCGTGCTTTGCCGCTATCGGCGCCATCCGGCGCGAAATGGGCAATTGGGGCTGGACTCTCATCGCCGTCGGCTATCAGAGCGTTTTGGCCTACGCCGTGGCGCTCATGGTCAACCAGTTCGGCGCGGTGCTCGTGCTGGGAGCGCAGCCGGGAGGCGGCACCGCGGCGGCCGTTTGCGTCCTCCTGCTGTTCATCTGGCTTCTGGCGCGCCGCAAACGGCAAAACACAGAACTCATGGCCCCGGCCTGATTTTTCATCACGGCTCGCAAGGAGACGGCATGGCGACAATTATAACAGGCTTGTGCGTCGCGGGAGCGATGGCGCTGGCCATAAGGCATATATGGAAAGAGCGGCGGCGGGACGTCTGCGCCTGCGGCTGCGCGAATTGCGCCCGGCAGAAGAACCATTCGGCAAGCAAGCCGGGGGTCTAACGACGTCCAGGGGGACAAAGCCGGCGCGGACCAATGAGGACTGAAAATTGCGAAAGTTCGTGAAATAGCCCTTGGCGTTTTAGCGTCCGTAACGGCGGCGACAGTGACGAGCGTCCACCGGCGAACATATTTTATACATATTTTTCCAATTGGACTTGCTTTTCGCCGGCTTATCCTGTATAATTACGCGGAAGTATTCGGCACGGGACGACGTGAACTCGTGTCCACGCGTAATCGAGGAGGATTTTATGCTATCGAATCGCAATCAAAAGCGGATGAAAATTTTTTTGACCGGTTTTCTGGTCTCTCTGTTTCTGCTCCAGACCGCGCCGGCACCGCTGGCGGCGGCTTACCGCAACCCCAGCCTGGCCGAAGTCGCGCAAAAAATCGAAGCGGCGGCGGCCAGATACCAGGTGCCGGCCGAAATCCTGAAAGCGGTCGCTTATTTGGAATCGGGCTGGCGGCAATTTGACAGCGCCGGGCGGCCCGTCACTTCGCGCGGCAGCCGCCCCAGTCTCGGCATCATGCAGATCACCAGCTACAACGCCGCGGACACCCAGACAGTCAACGCTCTGAAGTATGACATTGACTACAATATCGCCGCGGGCGCGCAAATGCTGCTGCACAAATGGGAAGCGACGCCGCGCATCGGCGACGGGGACAAGTCCAAGCTGGAAAATTGGTATTTCGCGCTCTGGGCATACAATTCCTGGTCCGCGGCGAATAATCCTCACACGGCCGCCGCCAGAGGGCGCGCCGCTTATCAGGACAAAGTGCTGAAGCTGATGGGCACGGCGTATCTGGACGAATTGACGCCGCCGGTCACCGTCACGCCGGTTCCTCCTTCCTCTCTGCCGGCTGGCGCCGTGCCCGCGCGCGGCTCTGCCTGGGCGACGCCGGCACCCGTTCACGTCACGCTCACCCGCGGCGCGGCCGCGGAACCCTCGCGCGGCGGTGCGGAAACGACATCTCCTTTCGCCAGGATCAGCGGCGTCAACCGCTATGATACGGCGGCCAATATCGCGGTGACGGGCTGGCCCGCCGGATGTTCCGCCGTTATCGTCACCGCGCAAAACGACGATCTGGGCGCCCTGGCCGCGATTCCGCTGAGCAAAATGGAGGGAGCGCCGATTTTGCTGACCGGGGAGGCTGCCCTTGACCACCGGGCGGAGCGAGCTTTGCGGTTTTTGCAGCCGGAAAAAGTAATCCTACTGGGAGCGGAAATGAGCGCCGCAGTCGAAAACTCCGTCCGCGCCGCGGCGCCGCTGGCGCGGATAGAACGTTTGAGCGGAGCCGACCATTATGAAACGGCGGCGCAGAT
>JAISQG010000034.1 GCA_031274335.1 Gracilibacteraceae bacterium | reverse complement strand
TCCAGATAGAGTATCTGGAACGCGCCCGTGCGCAACGCCGCGCGCGCCTCAGCCGGCAAGGCGCGCAGCGGCTTGCGCAAATGCCGCCGGAGAATATAATCCAGCGCGCCGCGGTTTTTGAGCACACCGTTCACAATGGCGGCCGCCAGGCGGCGTTCGCGCGGATCCGGCAACGCCGGCAACGTCTGCCGCAGCAAAATATGCGCATAGGCCTGATCCTGTTCGATGCGCGTCAGAAGCGCCGCCGCCGAATCCCGCCCGCCGATTTTCTGGTCGCTCAATTGCGGCCGCTGGCAATCAGGACGAAACGCAACAACTGCAAAACGGCCATGATGGCGGCCGCCACATAGGTCAAGGCCGCCGCGTTCAGCATTTTGCGCGCGCCGCTGTTTTCCTCATGCCCGTTCAAAATGGCTTCGCTGCCAAGAAATTCCAGGGCGCGGCTGCTGGCGTTGAATTCCACCGGCAGCGTCACCACCTGGAACAGAACCGCGCAGGCGAACAAAACAATGCCCAGCTCCATCAAAAAAGGGATGGCCTGAATGAACAGTCCGAGCAGAAAAAGGGCAACGCCGGCGCTGCTGCCAAAGGAGGCGACGGGCAAAATCGCGCTGCGCATGGCCAGCGGAGCGTAATGCTCCGCGTGCTGAACCGCGTGGCCCGTTTCGTGCGCGGCCACGGCCACAGAAGCAATCGAAGCTCCGTCATAAACTCCTTCACTCAGGCGCACCGCCCGGTGGCGCGGGTCATAATGATCCGTCAGATTGCCGCGAATCCGCTCCACCGGCACATCATAGAGGCCGTGGCGGTCAAGCAGCCGGCGCGCGACCGCCGCTCCGCTTTGCCCCGCTCTGCTCTGGACGCGCGAGTATTTGCGGTAAGTTCCTTTTACGGCAAATTGCGCGCAAAGCACGAGAATGAGCGCCGGAATTATCATACACCAAAAGTACATGTCATCGCTCCTATCCTGTGAAATTATTTTTATTATACGCCATACCGCCGCCGAACGCAATTGCACCCTGTCATAATTTTTTATTGACCCGGCCGCCATACCTGTGGTAATATATTGAACAATGGCAAAAGTTTTGAATCCCCGCTGACGAAAGACTCGTTCAGCCGGCAATTTTTAGAAATGAGGTATTATAATGCGTAAGCAAAAAACACTCCGGGTTTTGCTGTTCCTGTTTGCCGCCGCCCTGCTGACTGGCCTCTTGTTACCGGCCGCGGCCGCGGCCGATCAGGCTTTTGTGTCTTATTACGAAGTCCCGTTTTACGTGTACGGCCCCGAGGATCTAGTGGATGATGTGCTTACAAACGATTCCGGCAGCAAAATTTTTTATTACTCTGACATAGACATGGACTACGGCCGCGATTCTCTCAGCCACCCGCATTATAAGACAGGGGTTTTGCGCGAGTCTGACGTCAACAACAATTCCATCAATGACGAAGCCGAACTCAAAAGCCCGGCCGGTTTAGAAAATAATACCGGCAGCCAGCAGATTG
Organism: Gracilibacteraceae bacterium; assembly: GCA_031274335.1. Lineage (GTDB taxonomy): Bacteria > Bacillota > Desulfitobacteriia > Desulfitobacteriales > Syntrophobotulaceae > JAIRRL01. Next base: position 3,689 of record JAISQG010000034.1, on the reverse strand, counting down.
ATTTTATTGTGGATTACCATCAGCAGTATTACTATCATGTAAATTATTATTTGGACGGCGTGAGCAACGCCCCATTTTACACCTGTGACGTATATGGCAATGATTTCGACACTGTTTACATCAATAGGCTGGATACCGCCACGGGGACGGGGCCGGACAGCAATATCAGCCTCAGTCCGCCCGGCCTGCCGTATGGCTACACCCTGGCTTATATCCATGACAATTACGGCGCCGACATCCTGGCGCAATTACAGGGCGAGGGATATCTGCTCTGGGCCATGCCCTGGGATGATTTTGTCATCGATGTGGTTTTTCGGGCTTACGAGGAGGACGACAGCGACAATGTCACCTACATTGTGGAATATTTCAAAGATACGCTGACGGGCGACTATATCGGCCGCGAGACTTTTACGGTAAAACGGGGAACGCAAATCGCGGCCGGCGCCGTGGATGTTGATAAATTCCTGCCGGCCGGCTATCCGTCCGGAATGCTCGCGGATGCCCTGCCTCTTTCCGCGCAGGACGGCACGGTGATTCGCGTCCTGTACACGGTTTCGGGGCAAGGGCCGGATACGCCGGGCACGGACACCGGTGAGCCATCCGATCCGTCCGGCCCTGATACCACGGGGACGCCCGCCACAGCGGATAATCCGGGCACGCCATCCGACAACCCCAAAACAGGTCAGCCGCTGGCGGCGCTCGGAGTCGCGGCGTTCCTCGGCGCTGTCTGGCTCAAGCTGAGACTGCGGGATAAGCGTCAGCGCGCCTGAAACAAGTCCAGCGCCCCGGCGGTCAGCGCGCGCAGGCCGATGAACAGGCTGTCCTCGTCTATCTGAAATTTGGCGTGATGCTGCGGATGCGCGGCGCCTTTGGCCGGATTGCCCGCGCCGGTCAGGAACATGACGCCGGGAGCGTATTTCTGGTAAACGGAAAAATCTTCCCCGCACATAAGCGGGTCAACGCGCCGCACGTTTATCTCCGGCAAATCACGCCGGAAAACAGCCGCCAGCCGCTCGGTCAATGCCGGGTCGTTGTCAACCACATTGTAACCATCAATGAATTCCGTCGCGCATTCCGCGCCAAAAGCGGCGCATACTCCTTCCGTCACAACGGCGATTTTTTTCCGCGCCAGCGAGCGCAATTCTTCGTCAAAAACGCGCAAGGTGCCTTTCAGCGCCACTTCATCCGGAATAATGTTGAAAGCTGTGCCTCCGGCCATGCTGGTGACAGAGAGCACAATGCTTTGCAAGGGGTCGATCTGGCGCGTGAGCATGGTCTGCAACGCCAGGATCACATGAGCGCCGACCGTCACCGGATCCACCGTTTTATCCGGCATGGCCGCGTGCCCTCCGCGTCCGCGCAGCGTGATGATAAAATTGTCCGGCGCCGCCATGAACGGCCCCGGCGTTAGTCCGATTGTCCCGACGGGCAGCGTGCTCCACAAATGGGTGGCCAGCACGTAATCAAGGCCGTCCAGCGCGCCGCTGGCCGCTATTTCCCGCGCGCCGCCCGGATGGGTTTCTTCCGCGTGCTGAAAAATAAAGCGCGCTTCGCCCGCCCAATGCCCGCGCATGGCCATGAGCGCTTCCGCCACGCCGAGCAGCATGGCCATATGACCGTCATGCCCGCAGGCGTGCATAAATTCCGGATGCTCCGACGCGTAAGCGCAGCCCGTCTCTTCCCGCTGGCGCAGCGCGTCTATGTCGGCGCGCAGGCCAAGCGCCGGGCCGCGGCCGCGGGACAGCACGGCCACGAGGCCGGTGGCCGCCGGACGGATAAAGGTCAGGGTTTCCCCCGCCGCCTCGCCCAAAGCCTTCAAGGTTTTTTCCAGGTACGCCGTGGTTTTATATTCGCGAAAAGATTCCTCCGGGATGCGATGCAGTTCCCGGCGGTATTTCGTCACTCGCGGCGCGATGCCGGCGAGCAGGAGTTCTGTTTGAGCTTGCGGCGCTTTATCCATTGGACGCCTGTTTTTCTTTCGCCTTGCCCGGTTTATAAGCGGAGAGGCATATCATGTTTATCTTTATTTTCATGCGAATCCTTCTTTCCCGCCGCTTAAAAATTCCCCATAAACGAAATCCGCGTCGCTGTCCCGAAGAAACGGGGCGTTTTTATCCTTTTCCGACAGCATCGGCCGGGCCGCCGGCCAACGGAGACCGATGTCCGGGTCGTCCCAGCGGATGCTTCGTTCGGCGTCCGGCGCGTAGAAATTGTCGGCCCGGTAAAGAAATTCCACCTCGTCCGTCAAAGTCAGGAAGGCATGAGCAAAGCCCCTGGGAATCAGCAATTGCCGTTTGTTTTCCGCTGACAGCTCCACGGCGACCCAGCGAAGGTAAGTGGGGCTGCCGCGCCGGAGATCCACCGCCGCGTCCAGCACGCGCCCCCGCGTGCAGCGCACCAGCTTGGCCTGGGCGTGGGCGCCGTGCTGAAAATGCAGGCCGCGCAGCGTATGTTTTACCGCGGAAAAAGAATGGTTATCCTGAATAAAATCATAGCGGAGCCCGGCCGCCTCCATCGCGCGCTTGGACCAGCTTTCCATGAACCAGCCTCTGGCGTCGCCGAAAACAGCGGGCTCCAGAATATAGACATCCGGCACATCCGTTTTAAATACATTCATGGCAGCATTTCCTCTCTCAGCGTCGATTCGCGCAAATACCGCCGCAGCGCGTCCCGCCAGTGCGGGAGCCGGGCGAACCCCGCCCGCGTGAGGCTGTCCTTGCTCAGGCGGGAATTAAACGGCCGCGGCGCCCGCGCCGGATACTCGCCGCTTGACACCGGCACCACCCGGGCCGGCAAGCCCGCTTCCAGCATAATGGCGACGGCGAACTCCGCCCAGGAACAAATTCCTTCGTTCGTGGCGTGGTAAACGCCGTATTTTTCACTCAAAGCCAGGTCGCAGAGCAGCGGCGCCAGATCAGCCGTATAAGTCGGCGAGCCGAACTGATCACTGACCACGCTGATTTCCGCCCGCTCCGCGCCGAGGCGCAGCATGGTTTTGACAAAATTAGGTCCGCCGGCCCCAAAAACCCAGGAGATGCGGACGACGAAGCTGCGGGCCAATATTTCCCGCATGGCCCGCTCTCCGCCTAATTTGGCGCGACCGTAAACGCTCAGGGGTTCCGGCGGGTCATCAGTTTCGTAAAAGGAGTCTCCCCGTCCGGGAAATACATAATCCGTGGAAATATAAACCATTTTGGCGCCCAGGGCGGCACAGGCCTCGGCGATATGGCGCGTGCCATCGGTGTTGACTGCGCGGCAGCGGGCGCCGTCGTCCTCCGCCGCGTCCACGGCGGTGTAAGCGGCGCAATGCACCACCGCGCCGGGCGAGAAATCTTCCATATACGCCCGGACGGCTTTTTCATCCGTGACGTCAAAATCCGCGGTGCCAACACCCCGCCAAACCAAGCCCCGCCGCGCCAATTCCGCGCAAACATCGGAGCCGAGCTGGCCGCCCGCGCCCGTGACCAGAAATTTCATTCGTCTTACCCCAAATATTTGCTGCCACCGCTATTATAATAGAAAAGACAGTATTATTCAAGGCTAATTCTTTGCTTCCGCCTCGTCATTGCGAGCTGGCCGCTGGCTTTCCTTTCATATATTCTTATCCTGCCTCAGCGGTAGTTTGGGAACTGTCCAAAATTAAGGCGCCAGGGGATTTACGCCTAGCTGGGCAAAGGCGAGCCACGCGG
>JAISQG010000024.1 GCA_031274335.1 Gracilibacteraceae bacterium | reverse complement strand
TCGTTGTTTTGCCGGCGCCGTTGCCGCCGAGAATAGCGGCAATTTCGCCGGGATAGGCCTTAAACGACAAGCCCCTAACGATGTCCGGCTCGGATTGCCCGTATTTGAACCAAATGTCCGCCAGTTCCACCGAGGGAGCGGCTTCGCTCCTGCGCGGCGGTTTTTCCGGCGGGATCCCGCCAGCCGGCGGCATTTGCTCAAGCCATATTCTGCCCTCGCGCACGGTCACCGGGCAGGGCAGGCTGTTTTCCACTCCCGCCCAGACCCGCATGGGCGCGGGCATGGCTAAAAACATCGCGTGAGCGGCGCCGCGCAATGCCGCGCCAATTTCCGCCGGCCGGCCCAGCGCGAGCAGCCCGCCCCCGTCCATAACCGCCGCGCGGTCGCAAAGCGGAAATACTTCCTCCAGACGGTGTTCGGTGATGATGACCGTCACTCCGAGTTCGCGGTTTATTTTGCCAACCGTCGCCAAAAACTCCGCCGCCGCGATGGGATCCAGCTGGCCCGTCGGCTCGTCAAGAATCAGCACCCGCGGCTGCATGGCCATAATAGAGGCCAGGCTCAGCAGCTGCTTCTGCCCGCCCGACAGTTCCGTCACGGGGCGGCGGAACCATCCGGCCATCCCGAAAAAAGAGGCCATTTCCGCCACGCGCAGGCGAATCTCCGGTGTTTTCAGGCCCAGACTCTCCAGCCCGAACGCCAGCTCGTGCCAGACCTTATCGGTGACAATCTGGTTTTCCGGGCTTTGCATGACGAAGCCGATATGCGCGCTGGCACTGCGGTGGGTGAGCTCCTCCAGCGGCTGATTTTCAAAAAAAATCCCGCCCGATTTGACGCCGTGCGGCGCGGCGGAAGGCTTGAGCTGCCGCAAAAGCGTCGTTTTCCCGCAGCCGGACGGCCCGCATACCGCGAGGAACTCGCCCCGGCGCACCTTCAGGCTCACATTGCGGACGGCGGGGGTTTCCCGGTTCGGGTAGGTGAAGCTCAGGTTTTCGATTCGGTAGGCATCCGCAGTGTTTTCCACTTTCTGTCCTCCGCAAGGTTAAAAATCACCGGCAGGGCGCACAAAGCGCAGTGCGCGGCGAACAGGCTCACGGGCAGCGCCCCGCCCCAGAGCACGCGCACGGTCGGGAACCAGCGCCAATACAGCCCGCCCGCCGCCGCGCCGCCTATGATGTACGCGCCGCAAACGAGGATGAAGGCGAGCAGGCAAAAATCGCGCCGGTCAAAGCGGAAAATGGAAAAGGCCGTGCGTCCGGGCAAGCCGTAACCGCGCGCCTTCATGCTGTCGGCGGTTTCGATGGCGTTTTCCAGCGCCCAGGTCACCATGACGGACAAAATCCTGACGCCGTGCCTGGCGCGCTGAAGAAGGCTGCCGTTGCTCACATCGCGCCCGACACAGCGCCGGGCGGCGGAGACGACCATGATCTGCGCCCGGAAGCGCGGCACGAAGCGCAGGGCCATGCTCAGAACCAGCGAGAGCGCGGGAATCACGCGCCCGAACAGATACACGAACTTGTCCGAGGTCATCACGGCGTTAAAACAGGCAAACCACAAAACGACGGCGACGAGCATTGCCGCCGCCGCCGCGCCGTACAGCACGGATTCGAGGGTCAGCGGGTTGCCGGAGGGCAGATATCTCAATATGGTGGCCCCTTCGTGGTTGAAGGCCGGGTTGATCAGCGCGGTCAGAATGAGCATGGGCAGGGCGAATATGAAAATAGTTTTCATAATTTTCCGACCATTTAAGCGGATGGCATAGGCCAGCGCGCCCGCAAGCGAGACGGCGAGGCATACCGGGTGCATGAGGAACATCGCGAACGCCATCACGAGCGAAAAATACAGCATATTGACGACGGGGTGGCAGGCGCTGAACACATCCGGCGCGGCCTGCCCGCCGGAACCCGGATCGCTTTTACTCATCGCGCTGGCCTCCGAGCCAGAACTCGCCGACGTCGCGCCCCAAATCGCAGGTGTAGACCCATTCCACCTCGTCGCCGTCCCGCAATTGATACCGCGAGCAGCCGTAGTTGGGAAACCAGCCGTTGACCTTGTACATCCAGCCGGAGAGCTCGCCCGCGTCGAATTCATAGAGGTTGTTTATTCCTTCGATATAGGCGGAGTTATAGAGCGGCGTGTTCACGAATTCCAGGTGGATTTTCGCGTTCTGCATCTCCCGCCACAGCACGTCGAATACGCTCTCGCCTTCGCGGAATGTCACGGCCGCCGCCGGAAAAATCACGCCGTCCGCCGGCACAAGCTCATGCTTTTCCTTGTCGAGCCTGTCCATATTGGCGAGGATCGTGTCGCAGCGCACGGTAAGCGTGACCGTATGCCGCGCGTCGCCGAGCACGGCGTTTGCCGGCTCCACGGGCAGGGGCCGGCCCTCCGGCACGGGATCGGTCTGGTATATGTCCTTGCCCGTCGCGGGGTCGATCACCATCGCGCCCGGAGCCGCCTCCGGCCGGCCGGCCGCGCGCCGGGGCGCGTCGGACATCCGGTAGAGCGAGTTGCCGCCGTCCCGCGCTCTTTGCGCCGCGGCCAGCGCGTAAAGCGCCTGCTCCGTGGACATTTGGCTGTTGCCGGAGCCGTCCGCCGTATGCCGGAAACTGCCGTCCGCGTTTTTATAGCTCAGGAGGCTGCCCTCCAGCGTTAAGCCGTTTTTGACGAAGCGCTCGTCATCCGGGGAAATGCCAAGTTCGCAGATGGCGACCAGCACCTGGGCCACGCTTTCGGAATTAGGGGTGCCCCAGCTCGTGTAGCCGCCTTCGCCGCCCTGCGTTTCCGCCATACAGGACAGGGCCCTGTCCGTCGCCGCCCTGACCTCCGGCTTGTCCTGGTATTTAGCCAGCGCCTGCAGCGCCATGCCCGTGATATCGGGATCCGCCCTTTCCCCCGGCGCGATCTCGCCGTCCGCGCCTGCCGTGAGGTTCCACCCGCCGTCCGGCAGCTGGCGGCGCAGGATTTCCTCCAGGTAGAGCTCGCGCGTCGCCTGAGTTTTCGCCGCCCTGTTCGCGGGGATCGGATAATCCCGGCTGTCCAGGGCGATCAAGGCCCAAATCGGGCCGTTGATGCCCTGCCAGACCGTATTTTCAAAGTCGCCAAGCGCCGCGGTCAGATCGTAGCCGCCGACATCGCGCGGGTCATACCCCGCCGCCGTCAGGCCGAGAATAACGCGCGAATATTCTGTATATTTTCGCTCATGCAAAATGCCGTCACATTCTCTGACGTAGGCTTCGACGTTCTCATAGTAATCCGCGTAATACGCGTCCGGCACGTCGCAGCCGCTCCGCGCCAGGCCGATGACCGCCCATTCGCCGCCTATGCTCCCGACCTCCGGGGCCTCGACGGTTTTCAGCATGTAAGCCGCGGTATCGCGCAGCGCGGTATCGCGCAGCGCGGTATCGCCGGCCGCGGCGTCCGCCGGCGCGCAGGCGGAGAGCGGCGCGGTCAGCGCGAGAACCAGCACCAGGAAAATTGCGGATGTTCGCGTGGTTTTCATAACGGGCAAATATTTTTCCGAGCTTCCTGCCATTTTGCCTCCTTTCCGCGGCGTCGTCCCCCATACGGAGCGAAGCAGTGGTTAGTGGTTAGTGGTTAGTGGTTAGTGGGTAGTGGTTAGTGGGTAGTGGTTAGTGGTTAGTGGTTAGTGGGTAGTGGGTAGTGGGTAGTGGGTAGTGGGTAGTGGTTAGTGGTTAGCCCCTAACCCCTAACCCCTAGTCCCTAGTCCGCCGCAAACAAAAAACGGAGTGACAATCCTATTTAAAGATTATCACAGCCGTATTCCTGTGAAATTTGTGCTCTCTCCGCTGTCCAGCGGGGCTCGCTCCACCCTTTACTCGTCTTCTGGCTCACGCGTCGGCAAGACTCGGTCTTGCCACGTCCTCAGGAACTGTCTGCGAATAAATTACACATTTTTCTTGACAGTTCCTCGCCCTACCTTCCCAGGAAAATTTTCCCAGTGATCGGCTTTCGCCGACGGGCATGGACTCAACGATTACAGCAACGGTTTCTGCTCAGGATTCTCACCTGATTCCATGCTTCACAGCCGCCTGCGAGGCAAACCATGAAGCAGCAAAGGGGGGGGGGATTGAAAGAACTATTGCTTTTTCATTTTATCACAGGGCATGACCCCTGTCAACAGCTTTGGGGAATTTTGGGTGCAGTTATGAATTATAGGTAATGGATATTTGCCTTCCAACATGCTCGCTTGTGAACGGCACTATCACGTCTTCTTGCCACAAATTGCTCTCCCACTTTGTTTTGAGCGTTAGCAGGGGTTGTGCGCTGGATACGTTCCAACGCATGCCGGCC
>JAISQG010000247.1 GCA_031274335.1 Gracilibacteraceae bacterium | reverse complement strand
CCCCGTTTCAGCCAGGCAGGAGACCGCGCCCGGACCCAGGCCCAAATATTCCTCGGCCCGCCAATAGCCCAGATTATGGCGGCAGGCATGGCCGGGCAGGGAAAAATTGGAAATTTCATCCTGCTGATACCCTGACGCCGCGAGATATTCGCGCGCCCAGGCGTACATATCCGCCTGGGCGTCGTCGTCCGGCAGTCGCGTCCGGCCCGCCGCCAAATCAAGCGCGAGCGGCGTGTCCTCCTCCGGCGTCAGGGCGTACAGCGAGAGATGCGTCAGCCCGGCGGCGGCCAGGGCGCGCACCGAATCCTGCCAATCCGAAAGCGACTGGCCGGGCAGGCCGAGCAGCAAATCCGCGCCAATATTGGTAAACCCGGCCCGGCGCGCCCAATGGATCGCCTGCCATACATCGCGCGCGTTATGTTTTCGCCCGATGCCGGCGAGCAGCCTGTCGTTCAGGCTTTGAACGCCGAGTGCCAAGCGGTTGCAGCCGCCCGCCCTCAGCGCGGCCAGTTTTTCCTCCGTCAGCGTCTCGGGGTTTGCCTCGGCCGATTTTTCCGCCTCCGGCGCGAAAACGGCGAAGCGGTCCGCGATGGCCAAAAGCTCCGCCAGTTCGTCCGCCGGAAGCCAGGTCGGCGTGCCGCCGCCCAGATACAAGGTGTCAAAAACCCGCCCCGCCGCCGCGCGCTCAAAATCCAGCGCCAGGGCGGTCAGATATTCCCGCCGAGCCGCCGCTCCCGCGCCCTCTCCCGTCTCGGAATAAAAGGCGCAATAGGCGCATTTGCGCGCGCAAAAAGGCACATGGACATAAAGGAGCATCCGGCGTTAAAACGCGCCTTTGATGGCGTATTTCGGCTTGCGGTCAAAGAAATGCTGCGCCTCGATAAAGCGGATTGTCCCCGTTTTGCCGCGCATGACGAGCGTATGCGTTGTCGCGTTGCCCTGGCCGAAGGTGACGCCTTTCAAAAGCGAGCCTTCCGTGATGCCCGTCGCCGCGAAAAAAATATCCTCCGCCGTGACGAGGTCATCCATCAAAAGCAGTTTTCGCACATCGCCGATGCCGAGGGCTTCGGCGCGCCGCACATCGTTTTCGTCCTCCGGCCAGAGCCGGCCCTGCATTTCCCCGCCGAGACAGCGCATGGCCGCCGCCGCCAGCACTCCTTCCGGTGCCCCGCCGATGCCCAGCATCATGTCGATGCCGCTGCCCTCGATGCCGCAGGCCACCGCCGGAGCGACGTCGCCGTCCGAAATCAGGCGGATGCGCGCGCCGCACTCACGCAGCTCGCTGATGATGCCCGCATGGCGTTCCCGGTCCAGCACGACCACGGTCAGCTCGTTCACGCTTTTGCGCAAAGCCTCCGCTACGTTTTGCACGTTTTCGCGCACGGACGCGTCCAGATGGATTTTGCCCGCCGCGGCCGGCCCGACCACGATTTTTTCCATATACATGTCCGGAGCGTGCAAAAGGCCGAAGCGCTTTGTCGCCGCCAGCACGGCTATGGCGCCCGCCCCGCCTTTGGCTACGAGATTCGTTCCTTCCAGCGGGTCAACGGCGATGTCCACTTCCGGTTGCTCGCCCGTCCCGACTTTTTCTCCGATATAGAGCATCGGCGCCTCATCCATCTCGCCTTCGCCTATGACGACGGTGCCGGACATATGCACCGTGTCAAAAACAGACCGCATGGCCTCCACCGCCGCGTCGTCCGCCGCTTCCTTATCGCCTCGGCCCACCCAGCGGGCGCTCGCGAGGGCGGCCGCCTCCGTGACGCGGGCAAACTCCATCGCCAGTTCTCTTTCCATTTGATCACTCCTTACATATTTTATACTCTTTATCTATTTTACTAGATTACAGCGAACTTATCAAGCGTTGCTCAACCAAAGCCCTGTGGAGTTGAGTTGAGTTGAACGAGACTCGAGACTCTGTCAGAGTTTCACGATTCATTTTAGGACAAAATGTTTCATTTTTATCAATACGGCTCAGCCCGCCGGCAGAGGCGCAAGGCCAGAGCCCGCAATTCAGGGGGGTGTCCGGTTTGGCGTGGCCTGGCATGATACTTGCATTGCAGTTGAGGCAGAAATTATTTCGCTGGAGGTTTCGCCAGAGAAAGAGTAACGCCGTTATTGCTCTTGACGGCCCGGAGTTCACATATGCCGCAGACTGTGAATTGACGGGCTTCGAAAATTATGCTATGTTGCAAGATAAAACTCCGGGCGAAAGAACAGGAGGAAAACACGAGGGAAATAATCACGCAGAGCAGACACCCCATTTGGAGACGACGACGCCCGAAAGCGCAAAAACACGCAATAATGTGAAAAAAGTTTTTATTCAAGGAAATGTTCCGATTTGTATGGGAGCATACAATCCAGCCGCGCCATGAATGATAGAGTGATTCGCGGTGCGGGTAACGGCGCCCGCTGCTCCGCGTGATTTGTTAAATTTGACAGGAGGAATCAAATGAGTACGATTGATTTGGAACAGGACGACGTTCAGATCAGGAAATCATGTTGCTATTTTTGCCACAACAACTGCGGTGTGCTGGCTTACGTCAAGGACGGCAAAGTCGTCAAGTTTGAGGGCGATCCCGATCATCCGGCCAACAGCGGGGGGTTATGCTGCCGCGGGCAGCTGGCGCTCAAGCATCTGGATCATCCGGCGCGCGTCAACAAACCGCTGAAACGCATCGGCCCGAAAGGCAGCGGGCAGTGGGAGGAAATTTCCTGGGAGCAGGCCATCGACGAAATCGCGGTCAAGCTGGAACAGATCAAAACGGAATTCGGCGCGGAGGCGGTAGCCACGGCCGGCGGCACGTTGCGCACAGACGACTGGGCTCGGCGCCGCTTCATGAACATCTTTGGCAGCCCCAACTGTTTCCATAACGCCCACATGTGCTGGATTCCCACCTTCATGGTGGAGACAGCCATCTACGGCTGGAGCCCGTTTGAGATCGACCTCGGTCAAAGCCGATGTATCGTGCTCTGGGGGCAGAACCCCGGCACGGCCAATATGCCGGAGATGGCCGGCATCACCATGCTCAAACAGCAGCAGGGACTGAAAGTGATCGTCATTGATCCCAAATACTCAGAAACGGCCGCCAAAGCCGATCTGTGGCTGCCCGTCCGCCCCGGCTCCGACCTGGCCCTCCTGCTCGCCTGGATCAATGTTATCATTGAGGAAGGGCTTTGTGATTATGATTTCCTGACGGAACACTGCGTCGGTTTTGACGAATTGTCGGAGCACATCGGTCAATACACGCCGGAATGGGCGGCGCCCCTCACCTGGCTCGATCCGGAGAAAATCCGGGCCGGCGCG
>JAISQG010000233.1 GCA_031274335.1 Gracilibacteraceae bacterium | reverse complement strand
AGCATCCTGCAGGCGGGTTCGGCTGTCCTCCGCGCCTATAAAAACGCCGACGGAAACTACAACCCCATCGCGGCGGACATGACGGTCATCGTGCAGAAAAAAGCCAACACCCTGACGGTCAATGTGCCCGACGTTGAATTTGGCACGCCGGTGACGGCGGCTGTCACCGAAAACGAAAGCGGCGGCCTGCTGACTTATTCCTGGCAGGGACGCGGCGCCACCGCCTACGGCCCCTCGGCCGCGCCGCCCACGGCCATCGGCGAGTACACGCTGACCGCTGTTTCGGAGGAGACCGTCAATTATAAAGGCGCTCAGGCCGGCACGGATTTCAAAATCAAATCCTGTGCCTGCGCGGTCAGCGCGGTGAGCTTTGACATCGGCGACATCGCCATTGATTACTATGAAATGCAGGGGACGCGCCCGGTGAACACGGATTGGGATTTTGTCTCCTGCGGGCAGCATGGCCGGGTATTTGACGTGCAATACGAATTTGCGGGCGAGCACGCGGGCGCTTCCATTGACGGGGCTTATCCCGCCCCGGTCACGCTAGAAGCGAGCAGCCTGACTGCGGGCAAGGAACTGACCGTGCGCGCAAAAATAACGCATACGCCCACCGGGCTCACGGAAATCCGCGAGGCGCGAGTGAAGGTGAGCAAGGCGCCCCGCGCGGATACCGCCGCGCAATCTTACCGGAAGACCACGGACGACGATTTGGCCGTGAGCGTTTCCGCCCTGCTGAAGGAAGGGCCGGTGAGCAATGTGACCTATAATCCAGGCGTACCCGGCCAGAAAATTCAGACTTTAAGCGAGGGGCAGGACTACAAGGTTGAAAACAACAGCCTGGTGTTCACAAAGAGCTTTATGGACACCCTGCCGCCCGGGGAGCGCGATATCGCTGTTTCCTTTGGCGGCGGCCCGGCGCAGATTTTCCATGTCAGTGTCGCCAATGGCGTGCTGACGGTGGACAAAACGGCGGCGGCGTCCAGCGCTTTGACTTTATCCACGCCGATGAGCGACGCGGAATTGGCGGGCGCGGTGTTGAGCCCTCAGGAAAGCGCCAAGCTGGCCAACGGGTTTGACGTTAAAATAGAGCTGATCACATCCGGCCCGCAAAATTCCGGCGACGCGGCCGTGGTCGCGGCGAATGCCAGCGGTAAGACCGCGGGAGTTTTGTTCGACGTGTCCATTCGCAAAACCGTGGGCAGGGAAGCGCCTGCTTTGGTAGAGGCGGTGCCGAACGGCACTGTCAAGCTTCTGGCGCATTTGCCGCAAAACATGCAGGGTTTCCCGCGCTACTGGCTCGGACGCGTGGAGCGGCCGGTGAACGGCAAGGCTTCCATGTCCCTGCTCGGCGCCCGCCTGCAAAACAACAGCCTGCTGTTTGAGACCAATCATTTTTCCACTTACGCCATTCTGTACACCGCCTCGGTGGTCAACATTGATTCCGACAAATCCACCGTTCCGGGTGCCGGCGGCTCCGGTGGTGGTTCCGGCAATGCCGGCGGCTCCGGCAACACCGGTGCCGCGTCTGTCGCGCCGGTCACTCCGGTCGCGCCGGTCGCGCCGGTCACTCCGGGTACGCCGGGCGCTGCGCCGGGTACACCGGGCACGCCGGGTGCCGCGACTGTCACGCCGGTAACGCCGGGTACGCCGCTGGCGCCGGCACCTCCCGGCACTGATCCCAAACCGGGCGCGGAACGCAAACCACAGGACAGCCCTCTGATTCCGCCTCCGGCCAAACCGAAAGTCGCCGCCGGAAACAGCGAGGCCCCGCTCCCCAATCCCAATCCCAAAACCGGCTCCGCCGATATGGGCAGCCTCGGCCTTTTCTCCGCTCTGACCGCGCTGAGCGCCGCGTTGATCACGCGCGCCGGCCGGCGGCTGGGCAAGAAACAGCCGTAACAGTTCCTTAAACAGGCACACACCAGACAAAGCCGGGAAAATATAGATCAAGCGGAGGGCAACCAGTTAATGGCTGCCCTCCGCTTGATTATATCAGGCGAATTACATATTTTTTTCGTATAATAAAAACAATCCGTCCAGCGTCAGAAAATCGTCAACGATCTCAATCGTGTGCGCGCCGGCGGAAATAAGTCGGGCCAGCCCGCCTGTGGCGACGACGCGCGCCGGGCCGCCCAGTTCTTCCCGCATGAGCGTGACAATGCGATCCACCTGGCCGCAAAACCCGTGATAAATGCCGGCTTGCATCCCGCTGACCGTGTTTTTGCCGATAACGTTGTCCGGCCGCACGATCTCGACGCGCGGCAGCTTGGAAGCGCGCTGAAACAGAGCTTCCGTCGCTACGCTCATGCCGGGGGCGATGGCGCCGCCCAGGTATTCTCCGCGCGGGCCGAGGGCGCAAAACGTGGTGGCCGTGCCGAAATCGACGATGACAGCCGGGCCGCCGTATTTGGCGTGGGCCGCCACGGCGTTCACAATGCGGTCCGCCCCGATTTCGCGCGGGTTGTCGTATTGGATGACCAGGCCGGTTTTCATGCCCGGCCCCACGATCAGAGGCTGAACGTGACAGTAACGGCGCGTCATGCGCTCCAGGCGCGGAGTCAGGGGCGGCACGACGGAGGAAATTATGGCGCCGCTGATGTCGGTAAAACGCAGGCTGTGGAAAGCCATCAGTTCTTTCAGCAAAACGGCATACTCGTCCGTGGTGCGCTCTTTTTCTGTGGAAACGCGCCAATGCTCACGCAATTCACCGGCGGCGTAAATCCCGATGACGATGTTCGTGTTGCCGGCGTCAATCACCAGGATCATCGGTTCTTTCGGCATCAAGCGGTTTCTCCCTGTTTTTCCCGCAGCACCCGCGCCGATTTATTCTCCGGGCCGGCCAGCAGCACAAGCGGCTGGTGGCGGCGGGCTTCTTCCTCCGTGTAAATGCCGTAGGAAATAATGATCACCGTGTCGCCTACCTGCACGAGCCGCGCCGCCGCGCCGTTCAGACAGATGACGCCGGAGCCGCGCTCGCCGGAGATAACGTAGGTTTCCAGCCGCGCGCCGTTATTGTTGTTCACGACCTGCACTTTTTCGTCCGGCAGGATGCCGGCCTGATCAAGCAGATTCTGGTCAATCGTGATGCTGCCGGTATAATGCAGATCGGCTTGCGTCACGGTGGCGTTATGAATTTTGGATTTCAGCATGTGGCGATACAATTGTCACACCTCCACGATAAGATTGTCAATCAGGCGCGTCCGGCCGACGAAAACCGCCACGAGCAGCACCACGGGCTTCGTGATGGCTTCGACGGGCTGGAGATCGTTTTTCTGCCGGACTTCGGCATATTCCACGCGGCCATGCGCGTGAGTTTCAATGAACCGGCGCAGAAATTCCGCAACCGCCTGCGCGTCGCGCTCGCCCTCCCTGATGCGCTCCGCCGCCGCCAGGAGCGCGGCGTAAATCTGGGCGGCGTCCTTTTTTTCCTCCCAGCTCAGGTATGCGTTGCGGGAACTCAGGGCCAGGCCGCTCGGCTCACGCACGATGGGGGCCAACCGGAGCTTGACCGGCAGCTTTAAGTCCTCAGCCATCCGGCGCAGAACAGCGAACTGCTGGTAATCTTTTTGCCCGAAAAAGGCTTCGTCCGGCTGGACGATGTTCAGGAGTTTGGCGACCACGGTGGCCACGCCGGCAAAATGCCCCGGACGGCTGGCCCCGCACAGGCCCTGAGAAAGCCGGGCCACCTGCACGGTTGTCTGGCTGTCCGGAGAGTACATTTCCTCCGCCGAGGGAACAAACAGGAGATCCACGTCCTCGCGCCGGGCCATTTCCGCGTCGCGGTGCAAATCACGCGGGTAGGCGGCAAAGTCTTCGCCGGCGCCGAATTGGAGCGGGTTGACAAAAATGCTCATGACAATGTAGACATCCTCCTCGCCCTCCTTGGCCAGGCGTGCCATCGAAAGATGCCCGTCGTGCAGGGCGCCCATCGTGGGAATCAGGATGATTTTTCTGTCGCTGAGACGCGCTTTCCGCACGTTGTCGCGCACTCCTTCCACGTATTCCGTGATGATCATCGTTTTTCCTTTCTTGCTGTCCCTAAGGAATTGTCAAGAATAAAGCAAAGCGGCGCCCGGTGAAAGCGCCGCTCAACGTCAGGATTTTGACTTTCACCGTCTCGGTAAACATCCAAGCGGCTTTTGGTATAATATGGAAAAATATGGTCCGTTGCGGTACCGCTCCAGTCTGGATGCGATCAGCAAATTCATTATAAACGGATGACCAACGCGCGTCAAGCATTTTTTCATTTTAGCGCATGCTTGTCTAAGCAAATAGCAAATGTAAACTGCGTTGGGATTCGCCTGATGGAGGGCAGACAATTGCGTTTTGCTCTTTGTTGAAGTATAATAGGACTAGGCCCCCTGTTTCTGCAATGTGCAAATTTTCAGCAAAAGAAAGTGACCCCTCCATGTTAAATGATTTATGGCAGCTTTTCATCGGGTTTCTGCGCGCCAGCAATCTCGGCTTTGGCGGCGGCCCGGCGGTTATACCCCTTATTCAGGCGGAATGTGAGCGTTTCGGCTGGCTGGACGCGGCGCAGTTTTCCGACGCCATCGCCGCGGGCAACGCTCTGCCCGGCCCCATCGCCACCAAAATGGCCGCTTACATCGGTTATAAAATAGCGGCGTGGCCGGGTGCTCTGGTCTCCGTCACGGCCACTATTCTGCCCTCGATC
>JAISQG010000202.1 GCA_031274335.1 Gracilibacteraceae bacterium | reverse complement strand
CACAGGCACGGCCAAGGCCAACACGCCAAAAAGCGCGATCGCAACCGCCAGCATACTACGTTTCCGTTCTTTCATGCCCAGGCTCCTTTCTTTTTTCGCCCTCGTCCGCTCTTTAACGTTTCGAGAATTGCGGTGCTTTGCGCGCTTTTTTCAGCCCGTATTTGCGGCGCTCTTTCATCCGCGGGTCGCGCGTGAGAAATCCCGCCCGCTTCAGCGCCGGGCGCAGCCCGTCATCCAGCTTGAGCAGCGCGCGGGCTATGCCCATGCGCAAAGCGCCGGCCTGTCCGGATGTGCCGCCGCCATGCACGCGGGCCACAACATCGTATTTGCCAAGCGTATCCGTGATTTCCATCGGCTGGCGCACGATCATCTCCAATGTCTTTTTGCCAAAATATTCTGCCATATCACGTTCGTTAATCGTGTATTTCCCTTCGCCCGCCACCAGACGGACGCGCGCCACCGCGTTTTTGCGCCGGCCGGTGCCGTAATACTGCAATTGTATCGCCATTTTCTCCTCCTAGCCTACTTCATCGTCCAGATTTCAGGTTTTTGGGCCTTATGCGGATGCGCCGGTCCATCGTACACCTTCAGCTTTCGGTACAGAGCCGAACCAAGTTTGTTGTGCGGCAGCATGCCTTTGACGGCATGTTCCATCGCCTTCCGCGGCCTGGTGGCCATCAGTTTCTTATATGTCATGGACTTCAGGCCGCCCGGATAGCCGGAATGCCAGCGATAAAGTTTCTGTTCCGGCTTGTTGCCGGTCAAAACCGCTTTCGCCGCGTTGACGACAATGACAAAGTCTCCCGCGTCCACATTCGGTGTATAAATCGGTTTATGCTTGCCGCGCAGCAAACGGGCCGCCTCCGTCGCCACGCGGCCCAGGGCTATGCCGTCCGCGTCAAGGACATACCATTTGCGCTCCGTTTCGCCCTGTTTCGCAAATTGCGTGGTCATATATATTTTCCTCCTTATAATTTATCGCCATGCTCCGCGACGGGAGGGTCGCCCGTCTTCGGCTCCCTGAGTGTTTTGCGCGAAAAACGCGCAAGCCGCCCGCCTTCTCCATGATTCACGCTTTATCCATGCGGGCGACGTTCCCGCATCATTGCGCGTTTTTCACTCTTCTCGGAGTCGTCGCCTCCAGACGGGCGGTCGCTCCGCATGGCTGAAATTACGGTTTTTTCTCCCTTAGAATTAATCGCCATGCTCCCACTGTTCGGTGCCATGTGTTTCAATCCTCTGCATCCCTTTTACTGACACTTGCAGCGCTCTCTGCCAGAACACTTTTCCTGGCGGGGTCCAGGGGCGCTGTAACGCGGATTTTCTGCGCCCCTGGCGCGTAGGGGTCCGGGGGGACTTGCGTACCCCCCGGCGCGCTTTTTGGTTCTTTTTGTCGCGGTACAAAAAGAACGATAAAAGACCATGTCAAAAGGTCGAACCCCAATGTTCTTCTCTACGCTCAGAATGACAAACGGCATTAATCAGCATTCTCCCTTATAATTTATCGCCATGCTCCCATCTGTTCGGGGCCAGATCAGCGAAAAGCGAACTGGGCCGCGCCTCTCCGTATTCGACATGAGTGAGAGTCAGGCCCATCGGCTTCGCGGTCATGCCGGCCGCGGACCTCTTTCCTTCCGCCAGAACCGCCGCCGCCGCTTCCGGCGTCATTTTGCCCTTGCCGACAACGATCAGGGTTCCGACGATAATGCGAACCATATTGTACAAAAACCCGTCTCCGACGCAGACTATGCGGATCAGCCCGTCTGAAGCAAACACCCGGCAGTGATATAATGTGCGGACAAAAGTTCCCGCCGCTCCGCCCGCCGCGGCAAAAGCGCGAAAATCATGCGTGCCCTGAAAGAAAGCGGCCGCGCGTTCCATGTTTGCCGGCTCAAGCGGAACGGGCTCGTGCAAGCGGTAGAGGCGCTGAAAAACATCCGGTATGCGCGCGTTGTCGATCATATAATCATAACGTTTCCACCGCGCGTCACGGCGGGCGTTAAAATCCGCCGCCGCGTTCTCCGCGGCCAGCACACGGATATCCCTCGGCAGCAGGCTGTTTATGGCCTTGGGCAATTTCTCGGCCGGAATGGCCGCTGCGGTGGCAAAGCTCACGACCTGCCCCGCGGCGTGCACTCCGGCATCGGTGCGCCCGGCCGGTATCAGCCTGATGTTTTCATGAAAAAGCTTATGCCAGACGCATTCTATTTCACCCTGCACCGTGGCGCCTCTGTCCGGAGGCTGGTATTGAAATCCATGATAATTTGTTCCGTCATAGGCCAGACGGAGAGCCATCCTGCCCATGATTCACTCCGCGACCATCTCCACCAAAACCATTTGCGCGGCGTCTCCGCGCCGAAAGCCCTTGCGGATGATGCGCGTGTAGCCGCCCTGCCGCTGGCTGAATTTCGGCGCCAGCTCGTCAAACAGATATTTGACGACGTCTTCTTCCATGAGAAATTTGAGCGCCTGCCTTCTGGCGGCGAGATCGCCTTTTTTGCCGAGCGTGATCATTTTTTCCGCGAAAGCGTTCAGCTCTTTGGCTCGCGCTTCCGTCGTCTCAATGCGCCCGTGCTTTAAAAGCGACGTCACAATGTTTCTCAGGAGCGCCTTGCGCCTGCCCATATTCGCGCCAAGTTTACGATATGGCAATTTTGCCTCCTCCTTCCAAAATTACTCACCTGTGAAAAGCGCCCCCCGACAACCGGGCGGGGCCCCGGAGCCGCGGTCAATCATCCTGAATGCGGAAGTTCAGCCCCAGCTCGCGCAATTTGTGCTCGACTTCTTCCAGAGATTTTTTGCCCAGATTGCGGACCTTGATCATATCCTCCTGCGTCTTATGCGTCAGCTCCTCCACCGTGTTAATGGCGGCCCGTTTAAGGCAATTGTAAGAGCGCACGGACAAGTCGAGTTCCTCTATCGTCATTTCAAGGATTTTGTCCTTTTCTTCCTCGATTGGATCGTTCAAAAGCTCCACGCCGGGCAGATTATCCGTCAGATTGAGAAACATACGCAGACGATCCGTCAGGATTTTGGCCGCGCTGCCGGTGGCTTGCTCCGGCGTGATGCTGCCGTTGGACCAGACGTCAAGCGTTAATTTGTCAAAATCTGTAACCATGCCGACACGAGTGTCTTCCACATGATAATTTACTTTATATATCGGCGTAAAAATGGCATCAACCGGGATTACTCCAATGCCATACTCCTGTTTTTTGTTCTTTTCCGCCGGCAAATACCCCCGCGAATACTCCACCGTCATCTCCATGGACAATCGCCCGTCCTTGTCCAGCGTCGCTATTTTAAGGTCAGGATTCAGTATTTCCAAGTCAGAGCCGGCAATAATATCCCCGGCCGTCACAACCCCTTCCCCTTCGCGCTCCAGGCGGAGAAAACGCGGTTCGTCCGTGTGTCCTTTAAGCGCCAGCGATTTGATATTCAGAATTATTTCCGTCACATCCTCCAGAACACCGGGAATCGTGGAAAATTCATGCAGCACACCTTCTATTTTCAAGGATGTCACAGCCGAACCCGGCAAAGACGACAAAAGTATCCGCCGCAAAGAATTGCCCAGCGTGATGCCGTAGCCACGTTCCAGCGGCTCAATGACAAACCGTGCGTATGTGTTGTCATCCGCTCGTTCAACGACCTCGATAGTTGGGTTAATGAATTTATTGGGGTTATTGAGCTCCAGCAAGCGATCGCACCTTCTTTCCGGGAGATTAGTTAGCGTGAATATTTCTCAACGATGAGGTGTTCTTCGATCGGTGCCTGAATATCTTCGCGATTCGGCAGGGCCAGCACCGTGCCGCTGGCGCTCGTGGGATCCACGCTCAACCAGGCGGGCGTCTGCCGGTCACGGAGAGCGCCCAGCATTTCTTTCACGCGGTTCAGCCCCCGGCTTGATTCCCTGAACGACACGACTTCACCCACGGCCACCAGATAAGAGGGTATGTCCACCCGCTTGCCGTTTAACGTGATATGCCCATGGGTCACCATCTGGCGCGCTTCCGATCTGGAAGCGGCAAAACCGAGCCGAAAAACCACGTTGTCCAGGCGGCGTTCCAGAAGGCGCAGCAAATTTTCGCCGGTCATGCCTTTTTGCCGGCTGGCCAGCGTAAAATAATTGCGGAACTGCTTTTCCAGCACGCCGTACATGCGGCGGACTTTTTG
Organism: Gracilibacteraceae bacterium; assembly: GCA_031274335.1. Classification (GTDB taxonomy): domain Bacteria; phylum Bacillota; class Desulfitobacteriia; order Desulfitobacteriales; family Syntrophobotulaceae; genus JAIRRL01. The sequence goes on along the minus strand of JAISQG010000202.1, from coordinate 1,087 downwards.
TTTTTCCCGCAGCTGCAGGCTGTATTCAGTCGGTTTGCGCCCCCGGCTCTGTCCGTGCGCTCCGGGCGGAAACTGCCTGTGCTGCCGTTCCATCGCGCATTTGCCCGAATAGCAGCGGTCGCCTTTTAAGAACAGCTTCTGGCTCTCCCGCCGGCACAGCCGGCAAACAGCATCTGTATATTTGGCCATATTTACACCTCCTCCTTATACCCTTCTCCGTTTTGGCGGGCGGCATCCGTTATGGGGCACAGGTGTCACATCGCGGATCAGGCTCACTTCAAGGCCGGCCGCCTGCAAAGCGCGAATGGCCGCTTCCCGTCCGGCACCCGGCCCTTTGACATAACATTCCACCATTTTCACGCCATGCTCCATCGCGGCTTTGGCGGCCGTTTCCGCCGCCATTTGCGCGGCGAAGGGGGTGCTTTTGCGGGAACCTTTGAAGTTGAGAGCGCCGGCACTCGACCAGGACAGGGTATTCCCGCCCGTATCCGTGATCGTGACTATTGTGTTGTTGAACGTCGATTTAATGTGAGCGACGCCGCTCTCAATGTTTTTTCTCTCTCTCCGTTTGGTACGAACAACTCTGCGCGCCATATTTTACGATTACCTCCCAATTATTTTTTCCTGCCGCCGGCGCTACGCGAGGGCCCTTTGCGCGTGCGGGCGTTGTTTTTCGTGTTCTGCCCCCGCACCGGGAGTCCGCGGCGGTGACGCAGACCGCGATAGCACCCTATTTCCATCAGGCGTTTGATGTTAAGCGATACTTCGCGGCGCAGGTCGCCTTCCACTTTAAAGCTCTTGTCGATCGTTTCCCTGATGCGAGCGATCTCGTCGTCCGTCAGGTCTTTTACTCTTGTGTCAGGGTTAACTTTGGCCTGTGCCAAAATTTTGTTGGATTGCGCCCGGCCGATTCCATAGATATAAGTGAGGGATATTTCCACTCTTTTATCTCGCGGTATGTCCACACCGGCGATACGTGCCATTACTGTAAGCCTCCTTAAATACTTGGTCGCCGCAACTACCTGGGTCTACTCGTTGCAACATGGTCGCGTTGGTCTGGTCAGCACTCAACTACCCAGGTCTCTCC
>JAISQG010000183.1 GCA_031274335.1 Gracilibacteraceae bacterium | reverse complement strand
ACGCGTTCTTTTTCAAGCCGCTTTTTAGATGTGCGGACGAATGTTGTTGCGGATTCGGTCAACGATTTTTAACTGTGTACCATCCGGGTCGTCAACGCCGCAAGCAACGCCGTTACTGTCTACGCCGATAATAACTTCGCCGCCGCCGGAGTAGTTAAGAAAAGACACCACGGCACGTTCAAGCCGGTCATTAAGTTCTTGTTTATATTCAAATCGGTTTGTTTTGGTCATTTTGAGTACCTCCGCAATAATAATCTTGCCACCATTATAGCGCATAAATCGCCATTTGGCAAGATAAAATAGATACTCCCGACCACAACGATGGCATCCGGGCATATATTGAAGAGCTGAAATCCGCAGGTTTTACCGAAAACGCGGATTTTGACGATTCCGCTGACTCTTACGGTAGTAAGGATACCGGAGAAATCACTTATGAGGCGGACAATGCGGCAGGCTATCATGTCCGGGTGCATCGCAATGGCTTTGAGGAAGACTGGACTTTGACAGTCGAGAAGAAGTAACAAAAAAATATCGCCAAAATCTCTGACCAATATTGACCTTTATCAAACAGCAGTGTATAATAAAGGCAGAAACAGGCAAAACAGAAAGCTGGTGGGGTTTTGTGGAATTTAAGGATTATTATGCTATATTGGGCGTGAAACCGGAGGCTGACAGCAAGGATATAAAAAAGGCGTATCAGACTTTGGCCAAAAAACATCACCCGGATGTGAATCCGGGCGACAAGGCCGCCGAGGATAAGTTCAAAGAAATCAACGAAGCCTATCACGCGATCGCCGACCCGGCCAAACGGGAAAAATATGACGAAGTCCGCCGGGATTACGAGCAATGGCAGCAGCGCGGCGGGCGCGGCGGTTTTGACTGGAATCCTCACCAGGGTGCCGGTTCGGCCCATACGCAAACGATGTCCCCGGAAGAATTTGCCGAAATGTTCGGGGATATCGGCTTTGGTGGCGGGACCGGGGGGTTTTCCGATTTTTTCTCCACTATCTTCGGGTTTGGCGGATTTGCTTCCCAGACGGATGAGCAGACGGGTGGCGGCTTTGCCGGCTCCTTTTACAATATTCCGGTCAAAGGGCGGGACGTAACGGGCGAGGCGGAAATTTCCCTGGAGGAAGCCTATCTCGGTGCCAGCCGCACGCTCAGCTTAGCGCAGCATCGGATTGAGGCCAAAATTCCGCCGGGCGTGCGGGATAATATGCGGCTGCGTTTGGCGGGGCAGGGCGAGAACGGCGCGGGCGGCGGGGCGCGCGGGGATTTGTATCTCAAAGTGCTCATCCGACCCCATGCCAGATACGAAAGAAACGGCGATGACTTACAGGTCAGGATACCGCTGGATTTTTTCCAGGCGGTAGCCGGAGCGACAGTGCCGGTTCAGACTTTGAGCGGTCCCGTCATGCTGAAAATACCGCCCCGGACTCAGAGCGGGCGCAAATTCCGGCTGAAGGGCAAAGGCATGCCCCGTATGAGCAAACAGGGCGATTTCGGCGATTTGTACGCCGTGGTGGAGGTCGTTTTGCCGGATGATCTGTCCGAGGCGGAAATAGCGGCGATTGAAGACATGGCGCGAAAAAGAAAGAGTTCGGCGGTGATAAATTGACGGCGGGGAGGCGGAAATCATGGCTTTTGACACGAACAGGCTGACGCAAAAATCGCGGGAGGCGCTCATAGGCGCACAAAACCTGGCGGAAAAGACGCAAAACAGCCAGGTGGAACCGGAACATCTTTTCCTGGCGCTTATGGAGCAGCCGGAGGGATTGGTTCCCCAAATTATTCAAAAAATGAAAATATTCCCACAAGCGGTCACGGCCCGTCTCGAGCAGGTGATAGCCGCCCTGCCGCGCGTGACGGGCGCCGCGGCGCAATTGACGCTTTCCGGCCGTCTGCGGGATGTCGTCTTGGCCGCGCATGAAGAAATGGAGGCTTTCGGCGACGAATACGTCAGCGCAGAACATTTGCTGCTGGCCTTGCTCGGCAGCGCGGGCGGCGAGACGGAAAAACTGCTGCGGGAGCAGGGGGTGACGCGGGAAAAGCTGCTCGCCGTCCTGAAAGAAATCCGCGGTGCGCAGCGCGTGACAGGGCAGAATCCGGAAGGCGCTTACGCCGCGCTGGAGCAGTACGGGCGCAACCTGGTGGATTTGGCGCGGCGCGGCAAACTTGATCCCGTCATCGGGCGGGATGACGAGATCCGCCGCGTTATCCAGATTCTTTCCCGGCGCACGAAGAACAATCCCGTGCTGATCGGCGAGCCCGGCGTCGGCAAAACAGCCATCGTCGAGGGTTTGGCCCAGCGCATTGTCCGCGGCGACGTGCCTGAGTCCGTCCGGGGCAAGGAGGTCATTTCCTTGGATCTCGGCGCGCTGATTGCCGGCGCCAAATACCGGGGCGAATTTGAGGAACGCCTGAAAGCCGTGCTGAAAGAAGTCCAGAGCCGCGACAATATCATCATGTTTATCGACGAGCTGCATACGGTTGTGGGCGCCGGCGCGGCGGAGGGGGCGCTGGACGCGGGCAATATGCTGAAGCCGCTGCTGGCGCGGGGCGAACTCCGCCTGGTGGGAGCGACGACGCTGAATGAATACCGCAAGCACATCGAAAAAGACGCCGCGCTGGAGAGGCGTTTTCAGACCGTGCTGGTCAATCCGCCCACGGTGGAGGACACCATCTCCATTTTGCGCGGGCTGAAGGAGCGTTATGAGACGCATCACGGCGTCCGGATCACGGACAGCGCGCTCATCGCCGCCAGCCGGCTTTCGGACCGCTATATCAGCGACCGTTTTCTGCCGGACAAGGCCATCGATCTTGTGGACGAAGCGGCGGCGCGTTTGCGCATGGAAATAACGAGCGAGCCGCAGGAGCTGGATGAGATCAAGCGGCGCGTCATGCAGCTGGAAATAGAGCGGGAGGCGCTGAAAAAAGAAACGGACAAAGGCAGCAAGGATCGCCTCGATCATATAGAAGAAGAATTGGCCGGCCTGAAAGAAACACGCAACTGTCAGCAGGCGCGCCTGGCCGAGGAGCGGGAGAAGCTGGCCGGCGCCCAAAAGCTGAAGGAGGAGATAGACGCCGCGCGCGTAAAAATGGAGCAGGCCCAGCAAAGCTACGATTATAACAAAGCGGCGGAACTCCAGTACGGCGTGCTGCCGGAGCTGGAAAAAAAGCTGCGGGCGACGGAAGACGAGTTGGCCGGCGGCACTTCGCTCCTGCGGCAGGAAGTGACGGAAAATGACATCGCGGAAATCGTGGCCAAGTGGACGCGTATACCCGTGGCCAAAATGCTGGAGGGTGAAACGGCGAAGCTGCTGCGCATGGAGGAAAGTCTGCACCGCCGTGTCGTGGGGCAGGACGAGGCCGTGAACGCTGTCGCCAATGCCGTGCGCCGCGCGCGGACAGGGTTGCAGGATCCGAACCGACCGCTGGCTTCCTTCCTCTTTCTGGGACCGACCGGTGTCGGCAAGACGGAATTGGCCAAAGCTCTGGCCGAATTTTTGTTTGACGATGAGCAGAGCATCGTGCGCATCGATATGTCCGAATATATGGAAAAACACTCCGTGGCGCGGCTGATTGGCGCCCCGCCCGGCTACGTCGGTTACGATGAAGGCGGGCAGCTTACAGAAGCCGTGCGGCGCAAGCCTTACAGCGTGCTGCTTCTGGATGAGGTGGAAAAAGCCCATGCCGACGTCTTTAATGTGCTGCTGCAGCTTCTGGAGGACGGACGTTTGACAGACAGCCACGGGCGCGTCGTCAGCTTTAAGAACACGGTCGTGGTGCTGACGAGCAACCTGGCTTCGGCGCTCATCAAAGAGATGAACGAACGGGGCGCCGCGCAAGCCGACGTGCGCCGGGCCGCGCGGGGAGAGTTGGATCGGCATTTCCGCCCGGAATTTATCAACCGGCTGGATGAAATCCTGGTCTTTACGCCTCTTTCCCGCGAGCATATCGGGCGCATCGTGGAAATCCAGCTGTCCGCGCTGAAAACCCGGCTGGCGGAACGCGGCGTCAGCCTTGAGCTTTCCGGGCGGGCGCTGACGGCACTGGCGGAAGAGGGCTACGACCCGGTTTACGGTGCCCGGCCGCTGAAAAGGGTCATCCAACAGCGCCTGCAAAATCCGCTGGCCTTGAAGATTTTGGCAGGTGATTTCGGGTCGGGCGGCACTGTGCGGGTGGATGCCTCGGAAACAGGTGAACTGTTGATTAGTTGAGAAAAATTTCACAAGAGGCGGAGGCTTGGACATGCTCTTTTACAGATTCGTGCGATTGATCCTGTGCGTCATCCTTTTTTTGCGCGGCATGCGTTTTCTGGGCCGGGAAAAAATACCAGAAACAGGCGGCATGATCGTCGCGGCCAACCATATGAGCGGCTGGGATGTGGTGGCGCTGGGGTGTGTGACCAACCGGCCCGTCCATTTTATGGCTAAGGAAGAATTTTTTGCCCGGCCGTTCACCGGCGCTTTATTCAAGTGGCTGCACGCGTTTCCGGTCAAGCGCGGCGCGCCGGATATGAAGGCGATCAAGCGGGCGCTGGAGCTTTTGAAAGCGGGAGAAGTGGTCGGTATTTTTCCGGAAGGCCACCGCGGTAAATCCGATGAGGAGCAGGAACCGATGAGCGGCATGATTTTTCTGATGGAAAAAGCGGATGTTCCCCTCGTGCCGGCTCGCGTTTACGGCACGGATACATTCATGGATTTCCGCGCCAGGCCCGGCATCATCGTCGGTTCGCCGCTCCGGATGGAACAGCTGGCGCCGGTGGAAACAAAAAAGGATCGAAGGGCTTTGCAGGCCAGAGAGGTGATGGAGCGCATCCGCCGCCTGGAGGCCGATTGAACCGGCAAGCGCGAAGGATTTCAGAGGTATAATAAGGAGGAGAAATTTGGATATTTTGATTGCGGGCGTCGGCGGTCAGGGCACTATTCTCGCCTCGAAAATTCTGGCCGGCGCGGCTCTCTTGCACGGAGGCCGGGCGCGCACGGGCGAGACGATCGGCATGAGCCAGCGCGGCGGCTGCGTTGTCAGCCATGTGCGCA
>JAISQG010000158.1 GCA_031274335.1 Gracilibacteraceae bacterium | reverse complement strand
CTTATATTGTGACATGTTTGCACTGTCCGTTGCATGGTAGCAGCTCGACAAACACATTTCTGTGGCAAGAGATATGAACGCAACTATTCAGGACATTGTTAGAGGCGGCATTTTCTATGTGTGGCGGATGCCTGGCTGAATGTTTACTCCCTGGCGAGCACCCTGGGCAAAGCGGAGGCATACGAGGCGCTGGAAAATTCACTGGGTTTGTATGCCGGGCTGATGGAGGCGGGTGGCGGCTCCGACATTCAGCTGAAATACGCGACGGCCGCATTCTATAACCGCGATTTCACGCTGGCCGGCGAGCTTTTAACCGATTTGACGGCGCGTGAGCCTGAAAATGCCGATGCGCTGACGACATACGGCGCTTACCTTTTTTACGGCCTGACCGAATATGCCCAGGCGGAAGATGTCTGGCGGAAAGCCCTGGATTTGACGGAGGACGAGGCGGAGCGCGCTTTGCTTGAATATTACATCGGGATTGCGCGGACAGCGAAGGATGCGGCGGAAACGGCCGCGGCGGCGGAGGAAAACGATTGAAGCGGGTGAGACTTTGTTTTTTGGCACATTGGCCAGCGGAAGCTCCGGCAACGCGATATTAGCCGGAAACCGAAACCGGGGGTTTCTCATTGACGCCGGGCTGCCGGCGGCGCGGCTGCTGGAGAATCTGCAGCGGACAGGCGTGGGTCCGGAGCAGCTGGAAGGCATTTTTGTCACGCATGAGCATGGAGACCATATCCGGGGGGTGGGCGCTTTGGCGCGCAAACTCGGCTTGCCGGTGTACGCGACGGCGGGTATATGGGAAATAATGGAAGCTGAGGTCGGACTTTTGCCGGCAGCCCAGCGCGTTGTCGTCGCGGCGGAATCCTTTGCGCTGGCGGGACTGTCCCTGACGCTGATCCATACCTCGCACGACAGCGTGGAAAGCTATGGCTTGCTGGCGCGGGCGGAGGGCCTGACGCTGGGGGTGGCGACGGACACGGGCGTCGTCACGCCGGATATGGAGGAAAAGCTCCGCGACTGCGACGCTTTGGTCATAGAAGCCAATCACGACAGCGATATGCTGCGGCGCGGACGGTATCCCTGGCATTTGAAAAAGCGCATAGCCGGCGAGCGGGGCCATTTGAGCAACGCGCAGACAGGCGAAGCCCTGCAGAGATGGATTGGCGAAAACACCCAAAAGGTGGTGCTGGCCCATTTGAGCGAGGAGAACAACACGCCGGCGCTGGCGCTGAAGACGGTGGTGGAGATGCTGCGCAGCCATGAAGTGCGGCAAAAATGCGGGCGGCTGAAGATTCGGGTCGCGCCCCGGCATGAGCCGCATGAACTCATTGTATTGGGCGAGGAAAGGAGGTCGTATGACGATTTACAGAGAGAACGGGCCGGAAGGGGAGCTGCCGTCCGCTGAATGGGAATCGGCCGGGGAGGAAAGCCGGGATGATCGCTGTTATGAGTATGTGATCCCGCCCGCTGATTCTTCGCCGCCGGAGCCGGAGCCGCGGCAGAGGGCGGATTTGCCGGCGCCGGAACCGCCGGGACGCAAGGGCGGCGGGGTGGTTTTCTTTGCCCTGCTTGCTTTTTGCTGCGCGATACTCGGATCCTTTGTCACGCTTACGCTGGCGCCGGAGATATACGGTCGCAGTCAGCCCGGAGTTATCAATAATGGAAACAGCGTCACCATACAGCAGGCGGCGGCCGGAAGCGGGGGCATGATAGCGGCGGAAGGCGAATCGCCCATTGTGGCCGTGGCTGAGGCCGTGGGAGAAACGGTCGTGGGCATCGCCAATTTTCAGCATTTGCGCTCATGGTTTGGCAACGGGGAATTGACAGAAGTGAGCAGCGGCTCCGGCTTTATCATCGACGCCGCGAACGGCTATATTGTGACGAATAACCATGTGGTGGAGGATGCGGAGGATTTGATCATTTCCCTCGCGGACGGGCGGGATGTGCAGGGAATTGTCGTGGGAGGTGACGCCCGCACAGATCTGGCCGTGGTGAAAATTGAGGAAATCGAGGGCCTGCGGGCAGCGACGCTTGGTGATTCCGGCGCTTTGCGCGTCGGCCAGTATGTGGTGGCCATAGGCAATCCGGGTGGAACGGAATTTGCCCGCACGGTGACCTGGGGCATCATTTCCGCGACGGATCGTTTTCTCATGCTTGAAGGAGAAGCCAGTTTCAAACTCATTCAGACCGACGCGGCCATTAACCCCGGCAACAGCGGCGGCCCGCTCGTGAATTTTGACGGCCATGTCATCGGCATCAATTCCGCGAAAAACCAGTCTTATGGCTACGAGGGCATGGGCTTTGCCATTCCGATTTCCGATGCGCTTCCCGTCATAACCCAATTATTGGAAACAGGCCGCGTGCGTCATCCGGCACTGGAAATCCACATCGATGATCGCTACAATGAAGCTTACGCCAGCTACAAAGGATGGCCGGAAGGCTGCTACGTGGCCGCGGTGGTTACGCGGGGCGGAGCGGACCGAGCCGGGATCAGGGCGGGAGATATTATTATGACGGTGAACGGCGAAAAAGTGGAAAACTCCCTGAAATTGACGCACAGGCTCTTTACCCTAAAGCCAGGTGACGAAGTGAGTGTGGAATATTACCGTGACGGGGAAACTTATACGGCTGAAGTTACGTTGGGAGAAATTGTAGACAATGGCTAAGGTTTGCGTCCTGACCTCGGCGCATCCGCCGGACGACGCGCGCATTTATTATAAGGAGGCGTGTTCGCTCCGCAAAAAAGGTTACGAAGTCGTCCTGATAGCGCCGCGCCCGGCGGCGGACGGCGGCCCGGCGGACAGGAT
>JAISQG010000198.1 GCA_031274335.1 Gracilibacteraceae bacterium | reverse complement strand
GCCGGGCATTGCCATCGACTGCCCGGAACACACGGGCATGCACTACTGGGATGATTTTTTCCACTGCGAGGTGATCGACCCGGTCACCGGGCGGGTGCTGCCGGAAGGGGAGACGGGGGAAATCGTGATCACGACGCTGCATAAACAGGGCGCGCCGCTGTTGCGTTACCGCACGCATGACCTTTCACGCCTCATACCCGGCCAATGCCCGTGCGGAAGATCTTATCCGAGGCTGGACCGCATTGCCGGCCGCACGGACGATATGATCAAGGTGAAGGGCGTCAATATTTACCCCGGCCAGCTGGAGGATATTCTGCGCCATGTGCCGGGCCTTTCCAGCGAATATATGATTGAGATCGATTACGATGAAAACGGCAAAGAGCGCCTGACAATGCGCAGCGAGTGCTTGGCGGGCTCCGATCGCGCGGCTGTGAGCCGCGGAGTGGAGCAGGTCTTCCGGGCGAAAATCGGGCTGCGTATCAGATGCGAGTGTGTGAGCATCGGCGATTTGCCGCGCTCGGAGAAAAAGACGCGGCGTGTGTATGACCGCCGGACGGACTGAGGAGGTGAATTTATGACACCGTTGCAACAGGAATTGTGGGAAAAAGCGTGCGCCTTTCACGGGCACATATGCCCGGGCCTGGCTTTGGGGGCCAGGGTGTGCGAGGCGGCGCTGGAAGCCGGTTTTAAGCCTTCCGAGGATGAGGAGCTGGTCTGTATTACAGAAAATGACGCTTGCGGCGTGGACGCCATCCAGGCTGTTTTGGGCTGTACCTTTGGCAAAGGCAACCTGATTTACAAAGGCACGGGCAAACACGCCTACACATTTATTCAGCGCGAGCAGGGGCGGGCGGAGCGTTTTTATTTGCGCGCCAGAAAAGAAGGCCGGAACAGAGCCGATTATCTGGCTTATGTGCTTGAGGCGCCGCTGGACGAGTTGTTTGTCCGGAAAGACGTTCAGGTGGCGTTGCCGGAGAAGGCGCGGATATTCGTCTCTGTGGACTGTGAAATCTGCGGCGAGGAAGCGCCGGAGCATAAAATCAGGCTGCAGGAAGGCAAGAAAGTCTGCCTGGACTGCTACCGCGAATATGAACGCGGTTTTTGAAACGGGAGGGGGAGAAATATTGAGTCGTTTGCCGGATCGTGCGGAAGCGTGGGCCGTACTCACGCAATACAATAAAAACGAGTTTCATCTGCGGCACGCCCTGACGGAGGAAAGCGTGATGCGCTGGTTTGCCGCGGAATTGGGGCATGGGGACGAAGCGGATTTCTGGGCTTTGGTCGGACTGCTGCATGATTTGGATTTTGAGGGCTGGCCGGGACAGCATTGCCATAAAACGGAAGCCCTCATGCGGGAATTGGACTGGGACGAGCGCCTGATTCACGCCGTGGTTTCTCATGGCTACGGCTTAGTGACCGATGTCAAACCGGAACATGAAATGGAAAAAATCCTTTTCGCCACAGACGAACTGACGGGACTGATCGGGGCGGCGGCCATCATCCGCCCGTCCCGCAGCGTCATGGATCTGGAACTCAAATCGGTGAAGAAAAAATTCAAAACGGAGAATTTCGCGGCCGGCTGCTCGCGCGCCGTGATCAAACGCGGCGCCGCCATGCTGGGCTGGGAGCTTGACAAGCTGATGGAATGGACTATCAGAGCCATGCGCGCCTCAGAAGAGGAAATCAACGCTTTTTTTGTGCCCGATTCAGCCGGTTTCCCTGTTCAGCACGGTGATGATGCGTAATTCATCCGTCAGAAAATAAGAGATGCGGGAATTGGTCGCTTTGGCGATCGCACTGTTTTTAAACAGGTCGTACACGGCTTTTTCGTATTCGGCGTCAGAAGAAAACCGGACTGTGGAATAACCGGATTCCCTGAGGTCGGCGCGCATAACGCGCACGATGGCGCCGCTGTCGTATTGATCGAATTGCCGGCCTTTGACATTGTAATAATTGAGACGGGTGGCAACGCATTCCGGCAGCGGGTAGTCCGTGTACGGCATGTGCGTCGCGGCCAGATCGCCGGCGGTGACGAGAAAATAATCGTAAGAGGCGTAGCTTTTTTGCTCCAGATCAGGGTCGCCCCACGTCGTGTCCAAATAATAATAATCGCCGTCGGCTCGCACCAGATTCCAGGCATGCAGACCGCGGCCGGTGGCGTTGCCCGAAATGGTGGAGCAGGCGATCCCCAGTTTATGCAATAGGTACTGGGTCGCTTTGGCGTAGCCCTTGCAGACAGAGCGACCGTTGAGAAACACGCTGGCAATTTCCTGATTGTATTCGGAGGCCAGGTCGTATTCCGTGTTGCGGATGATATACTCGTAAACATACAGAATTTTGTCAAAATCGCTGGCGTCACGGGCAATGCCGCTCAAACAGGCGGTGGTGTAAGCGTCTATTCTTTTTTGTGCCTCATCGCGCTCGGCCGCGGTCATCGTATAGGCGAATTCGACGTTTTTATAGCGATTGCCGGCGCGCGTCGTCGTTCTGGTGTAAATATAGTTGTCCGACCAGAAGATTTCCGGGTAATCGCAGACGACCGCGTTGTAAATGCCGAGGATGTCAAACGGAGCGAGCGCTTTTTCCTCGTCCGCGGAAATATGCATGGAGGCGTCCATGCGTTCCAGGGTCACGCGCACGCGGTCATACACGATTCGCTGCGTCGGCGACAATTGCTCGTAAATATAGCGCTCCGCCCTGTCCGCCGAAGCGATGAGCGAACCGGAAAGCCAGGACGAAGACGGCACCGCCGTTTCCGGCTGCAGGACTGCGGCTGCCGCCGCCGGCTGGGTCTGAATCTGCTCCGGCTCCGGTTCGGGAACGGCGGCCATTTGGACGGGCGGCGGGGAAAAAAAGATGAACACGCAGAGGACAAAGGCGAGCAACAAGCAGGGCAGAGTGATAATGACCGCTGTTTTTACATGTCGCATTGCCCAGCCCTCCTTGTTTTACGCTTCTATATAAGCGATGCTGACCGCTCCCGGCCCGGCATGCGTGGCGATCACGGCGCCGATGATTCCCGTCAGCGTGTCGTGAAGCGTGATGCCTTTGGATTCAAGCTGCCGCACCATGGAATCCAAAGCTTGGGGCGAGTTGCTGTGCCCAAGGCAAACGGGAAAATTGCGGTCGATGCCAGTGGATTTTATTTTCGCCGCCAGCCAGTCAAACGTCTTCGGCAGGCTGCGTTTTTTCTCCACGATCGCCACCTTGCCTTCCTCCAGGGTCAAAATCGGCTTGATGTTGAGCAGTTCGCCGATAAAGGCGGAGGAAGCGGGCAGGCGGCCGCCGAGTTTCAGATAGTGCAGAGTGTCGAGACAGATATAGAAGCGGAGCTTCGGCCTGATGCTCTCCAGGCGGGACAGGATTTCCTCGGCCGTCAGCCCCTCGTCACGCAATTGGACGGCAATGCGCACCATAAGAGCGTGCCCGCAGTTGGCGGAGAAAGTATCAAAGAGGTGAATCCGTTCGTCTGAAAGTGAGTTTTTCGCGGAAACCGCCGATTGATACGTGCCGCTGATAAAATTGGACAGGGAAAGAAAGACTATGTCGCTGCCTTCCGCCAGAATCCCGCTGAAAAGAGAGGTGAACTCACCCGGAGTCACCTGGCTGGTCGTCGGCAGAACTTTGCCGGAAGACAGTTTTTCGTAGAATTGTTCTTTGGAAAGTGTCACGCCGTCAGAGTATTCTTCCGTACCGAACATAACCTTGAGCGGCACGATTATCAGCCCGTGTTCGTCAATCCATGATTTTTCAATGTCACATGTGCTGTCTGAAACAATTTTGACTGCCATTTGTCAGATTTACCTCCGGAAAAATTTTTGGCTGTTGTAAGAATACACCAAAATAATGAAGGTGTCAATATCTGCGCCCCATCTGCCCGAAGGCTATTGACAAAACAGCGAAAACGTGAGAATATAATTAAGCGGTTTCAACTGTTGCGTTTTGAGGAGGTGAGGAAAAATGGGCGTACACCAAAACAGACAATCCAAGGCGCGCGTTCGCCGGCGCAGGGCGGCGGACAAAGCGTTTTCGCCAAGCCTTACTGAGTGCCCGCAATGCCATAAATTCAGGCTGCAGCACCAGCTTTGTCCGCACTGCGGGTTTTATAATGGGAAACAGGTTATTCAGGTGGGCGAATAGGAATAGAAGCTGTTGGGTGGCCCCGGCAGCTTTTTTCTTGTGCCCGGGCGGCGCCTTGTATTTTTATCGATTTGGGAGTGAAAAAGATGCGTATTGCCTTAGACGCGATGGGCGGCGATCACGCGCCGCGGGAAATTGTGCTGGGCGGTTTGGAAGCGGCGGCGGCTTATCCTGATCTGACGGTGGTTTTCGTGGGGCGGGAAGAAGAAATCCGCGCCGTTCTCGCAGCGCCTTTACCCTCCAATGTGGAAATAGAGGCGGCGGATGAAGTGATCGGCATGGACGAGCATCCGGCCGGCGCCGTGAAAAACAAGAAAAACTCCTCCATCGTCGTCGCGACGCGCCTGGTGAAGGAAGGGCGGGCCGACGCCGTTGTTTCCGCCGGCAGCACGGGCGCTCAGATGGCGGCAGCGCTTTTCGGCCTGGGCCGGATTAAAGGGGTGGAACGGCCGGGCATCGGTTCCGTCATTCC
>JAISQG010000129.1 GCA_031274335.1 Gracilibacteraceae bacterium | reverse complement strand
AACTGCTATTGTTCGCGGCGGTAGGCAACACGCGACGCTTCGCGCCGCGTGATTGCGGTGTCGTATGGCCTATTTGTCCATTTTAGATATAAAACAGGGATCGGCACAACTGCGACCGGCGCAAACGCTTCGCTTATTGCGCTAACAACACGACGCACACAGTGCGTCGTGATTGTGGTCTTGTATGGTGCCGAAGGCCGGGGTCGAACCGGCACGAGGTTTCCCCCATCGGTTTTTGAGACCGACGCGTCTGCCAATTCCGCCACTTCGGCATATCACTTCGTCATCTTACCATCTTTTGCCCTGCCCGTCAAGCCCTGTTTGCCAAGTCTTTGCCGGGAGTCTGCCCGCGCCCCGCCTATTTTTCCTCAAATTCCGTTGTATCTGAATACACAATATTTTTTGCAAGACGGTTGCTATTACTGTTGTATGTAAGCAATCGGTAAACCGTCAAAATCAAATACCACGCAGCGCGGGCAAGCCGCCAAATGATGATAAAGCTGCCGATCAGAGCGCCGATAATGAAATTTATCGCCCATATTCCCAGAGTACCGCCCAAATCATAATTATGGGGAATAAGCCAAACGCACATACGCCGGATACCAAAAGGCACACCGCAAACAACCCATAACGAGAAGTAATCAGTTGTGCCGTCATGCGTAAATGTGGGCTTTAATATGGCAATCAGAAATCCGGCGATCGCCACAGGCAAAACGGTTTTGGTAAAAAAGTCTTTCGCTATTTCTCTGCGCGTCATGCGTTAATCCTCTTTGCTTAAATCGTCCCATTCATCAGCGAGTTCCTCGCGGGCCCCTCTTTTCTTTCATCATTATACCGCAAACGGGCGCGCATAGCAAGAAAAATTTTACAAATCTTTGCCATAATAGCCCCCTTTTCCCTTTTCAAAGGGGGTGTCGGCGAAGCCGACGGGGGTTTGCCAGCCCCGACTCAAGAGAATTGCGTGAAAATTGTGGAGTTATTTCTAAACGAATCTAATCAAAAAATCCCTTGACGCCGCCGCCCGTCTGCAATACAATTGAAGCGAACGAGCGGGATTTCGCCCGTGCATGGGAGGTGGCTCTGTGAAATATTTGCTGGCGGTGGATTACCGCGAAAACGCGCTGGGTAAAGATGTCGCGGTTGTCGGCGTGAAAAGCATCGAGAAAACGGACGACGGTGTGGTGATACATACCGAAATCCCGGAAAAATCCGTGCGCCTGAGTCAAGAGGTGCTGAAGCGCCGGGATCTGCGGGTGTACGCGCCGACAGAAGACGACATGCGACGGCTGTTCGCGAACAGGGGCATGTTTGACAATGAAGGGGTTTTGGTGGACGGCCGCGCGGAACACGAGGAACTTTGAGCGCGGTGGGCGGCGCACGGCGCGCCGCTCTTTTTTTTGGCGCGGCGTCAGAAAGCGCGCCTGAACTACGACTATATAAGTGGATTTGGCGTTGATACAAAGGAAGGAGGCCGATCCGAGTGGACAGCGATTTATTCGGTCAGGCGTATGATGTTTTGTTTCCGGCTGTTTACCGTTATGTGCGCTTGCGCGTCCCGGCTGAGGAGACGGAGGATGTGACGGCGGAGATCATGGCGCGGATATGGAAGGCGAGCGGCAAATTTGCCGGAAAAAGCTCGCTGAAAACCTGGGCGCTGAAAATCGCCGCGAATCACGTCGCGGATTACTACCGGCGGCGCAAGCAGGTGACGACAGTTCCGCTGAATGAGCAGCCCGCGCTGATTGCGGGCGGGCCGGGCTTGGATGATTCCGTGCCGGAGGCTCTTTTGCTGGGCAGCGTTTTCGCGCGCCTGCCGGAAAACCAGGTGGCGGTGATGGAGTTCCGGCTGATAGAGGGACTGAGCGCGCGGGAGACGGCCGAAGTGATGGGCGCAACGCCGCAGGCGGTGGACAGCCTGCTGTACAGGGCCAAACAAAATTTCCGCCGGGCCTGGGAGCAGGAAACGGCATCGGTTTTGTGAAGGGAGGCACCAAAATGGAAGACAGAGAATTGCGCTCATGGGAAGACGACGGAGACCTGGGACGGGTCAAAAACTTCTTCGCCGCGTTTTCGCCGGATGAGGCGGCCGGTGAGCGCGTCCGCGCTAAAACTCACGCCCTGACACAAGAGCGGGGGAAAGCAAAGCGGCCGCTCAAAATGCCCCGGCTTCGTTATATTATCGCGGCAGCCGCGCTCGTCCTTATTTGCGCCGCGACCGTCAACATAGCCGCGCGGGGAGACGGCAGTTACGGGAACGACAATTTCGCGGCGGCCCCTTCCGCCTCTTACGTCGAGGATTCGGTCAAGTCCTATGAGGAGATGGGCCAGACAGAGGCAGCCGGGAGAGACGTCGGCAATTATCTGGCGGACAGCAGCGTTTCCGAGCCGATGTCCGAGCCTCAGGCAGCGGCGGGGGCAACCGGGGCCGCGGCTCCGCGCGAGGATAAAATCATTTATACAATGGAAGCGCAATTGCGCGTGAACAGCGTGGCGGAAGCCATGCGCGGGCTTGAAGCCAAGGCGCGCGCCCTGGGTGGCTATGTGGCCGGTTCGCGCCAGAGCAACCAGGATTACTGGCAGTACGGCTCTCTGACCCTGCGCATCCCTTCGGAGGAATTCACGCTTTTCAGTGACGCGCTGGCGGAATGGGGCACGGTGACGGACAGATATGTTTATTCCGACGATGTGACGGAAAGTTATTTTGACGTGGAAAGCCGGCTGAAATCCTGGCAGGCGCAGGAAGATCGTTACCTGGAATTTTTTTCCGCCGCGGAAACCGTGGAGGAAATGATCTTGATCGAGAGCGCTTTGGACGAGGTGCGCCGGGAAAAAGAGGTGCTGGAAGGGCAGCTTAAATATTGGGACAGCAAGGTGGCGTATTCGGAAGTGCGTCTGGAGCTTACCCAGCAGAGCACGGACGTCGCGGTAACCGACCCCTGGCAGCCCGTGTCTTTCTCCCGCACGCTGGCAGCGGCGAAAAACGCCGTGATCAAAACAGTCAGCGTCGCTTGGAACGGCCTGAACCGCGCGGTTGTGTTCCTGGGCTACGCCCTGCCCGTGCTGATTCTGCTCCTCGTGCTCTGGCTGGCGGCGCGCGCGTGGCTGCGGCGGCGGAAAGCCCGGCGGCAAGCGGCTCTGGCTCAGGCGGTCGGCACGGAGACACAGAAGGAATGACCTTGAGCGCGAGAACTGCTATTGTTCGCGGCGGTAGGTGACGGGCGGATAATATCCGCCCGCTAACCTGGTTTGCCGCTACAACCCCCCGTCAGCGGCTTTGCCGCTGCCACCCCACTTGAAGGGGGTGGCCCCTGACTTTGCCGCTGCCACCCCCCTTGAAAGGGGGGCTTGTACCCTGGTTTTGCCGATGCGTCCCAGTTCCTGTAGGGGCGGATATTATCCGCCCGATTGGCAGTGTTATTCCGTGACGAATATCCGCCCTTGCGTCTGGCTGGGCAGCGCATCCTGATTTTCCTCTAAATACCATATAAGCGCGTTTTCTATGGCCATGTATTCGGGCCTCATCAGCTGCAGCTGTGCTGAAAACGGCTCGATCAGCATAGTGTACAGGTCTCCGCCCGCCGCAACAAAATCGTTGGTGCACAGCGTATATACTTTATCGGGTTCCAGCTCCTCGTCCCCCACGCGAACGGCGGACACGCGCCGGCCCGGCGGCTGCGCCGGATCAAAGGAAAACTCCAGACCGGAGACCTGAATGAATCCGCCGTTGGCCTCCGGATACATTGAGACGCTCTGCTCCAGGCACTCCAGAACAGCAGACCCCCGCACCTCAGCCATTTGCAGGACGTTGCCGTATGGCAGGATGGTGATAAGCTGCGCCTTGGTCACGTCACCCGCCGCCAGTTCCTGGTCACGGATGCTCCCGCCGTTTTGCATGGCGATATCCGCGCCGGACACCGCGCGCATGGCATCCGTCAGAATATCGCCCATAACTGTTTCGCGCGTGCGTTCATTTTCCCTGGCTATCGTGATATCAAAGGGGACTTGCGCCACCACCATCTTGCCCTCTTGCGCGACTTCCCCGCTCCATTTTTGAATCACCGCCGTTACCTTGGCCTGCGGCGTGTATTTTTCGCAGGCGGCTTTGTCCATGAGCTCCAGCTCGGTCACCAGCTCTCCCTCATTCCGCGACAGCCGCGCAACGCCGAGATTTTTGCCATAAGCGCCGGCAGAGGTGATCTGCGTCATTCGCTCTATGTTTTCGATATCTGCCAAAACGGTGTGGCTGTGCCCGTCTATAATCAGGTCGATCCCTTCTGCATTATCGCGGATGTCGTAGCCGGTGCCAAAGCCCATATCCTCCACACCCAAATGGGCAAGGCAGACCACGTAGTCCGCTCCTTCCTCCTCGCGCAGGGTGCGCGCCATATCCCGGGCATAGGTTACAATAGAATCCGCGGTGCCAAAATCACGGCCGAATCCCCCATTGCTTTTGAACTGGGTTTCGGGCGTGGTGATGCCAAACACGCCGAGCCGCACGCCGCCCCGTTCAATGACCGTATAATGCAACAGATTGTCCGTTTGGGCGGATTCTTCGTCAGCGATCTGTGACAGTATGGGAAAATCAGCCGCGCCAATAAGCTGCAGCAAGCGGAACCAGCCATAGTCAAATTCGTGGTTGCCCAGCGTCATCCCCGCCGCGTTCATAATTTCTATGGCCGCTTGGCCTTCGTTTTGTGTTACAAAATAAACCCCCTGCGTCGCGTCGCCCGCATCCAGCAGGAAAACCGGCCCCTCCTCCTTCTGAAAAGCTTCATATACAGCGGCAATGGTATCGTGGCCGATAATATCTTTCGATGGTTCCCCCGTATACGCGTCTACGGCCGAATAGCTGCCATGCACATCGTTTGTATGCAGTATGGTAATGCCCGGCACGGATTCTGCCGGGAGGGCCTCCGTTTGGGCGGGGGGCCCGGGCTGCGCGCAGCCCGATATCAGCATCGCTGAGACCCAAAACACCAATAGCAGTGCCCGCTTGTTTCTCATAATCATCCCCCAAATATTATTTATGCTGACTGGATTGCCACCTTGCAACCATCGTTGCCACGCTGTGATCGCCACTCATCAGTTACTTCCTATGGCGTCAGCAGCGTCAAATCCCCCAGGACGCCGAGTGTCCGCGCGCACCGCCTGAGCAGGGCGAGCCGCGCCGCGCGCAAAGCTTCGTCCTCCGCCATGATCATCACGGCGTCAAACAGGGCGTTGACTGGCGCCACGAGGCCGAGGGCCTTTTGGCAGGCGCCGGCGAAGTCGCAGGCTGCGGCCGCGGCTGCCGCCGCCGGCTCAATTTCTTCCAGCGCCTGCCACAGGGCTTTTTCCGCCGGGTCGGTCAGCAGGGAGGCATCCGCGCCGCCGTCCGCCGTGCCGGCTTTGCCGCCCAAATTCAGGCAGCGCGTGTAAGCGTTGACAAAAGCGGTGAATTCCGGCCGGAGCCGCGCCTGAGCCACAACCTCGGCCCGCGCCGCCGCCGCGCGCGGCC
>JAISQG010000106.1 GCA_031274335.1 Gracilibacteraceae bacterium | reverse complement strand
CGTCGCGTCCAATTCGTCCCCGTCAAAATACTGGCGGCGCGCCCCGTAGCTCACTTTGTTTGAGGCGTCCTCCCAGACCTCTCCGACGAGAACACCCTCCGGATCCGTCTCTTTTACGGCTCGGCGGATTCCTTTGATAAACTCATCCGGCAGCTCATCGGCCACATCCAGGCGAAAACCGCGGACGCCGGCGCGCATCCAGTAGCGGATCACGCTGCTTTCGCCGCGCCAGACAAAATCCTGAAACGCCGGGTTCAATTCATCCACATTCGGGAGATCGTCTATATCCCACCAGCTTTCATATCCGCCTCCTTCCTTCCAACGATACCAGGCGTGGTAGGGGGAATCCCCGTCAGCCGCCCCCGCTGTGCCATAATTGCCGTCTCCGTCAAAATAAAGGCTGTCCCGCCCCGTATGGCTGAACACGCCATCCAGAATCACAGCGATGCCCTCGCTTTCCGCCGCGGCCAGGAGCGCCTGAAACGCTTCCGTCCCGCCGAAGCCGGGGTCAACCTCGTAATAATCGGCCGTATCATACTTGTGATTGCTCGCGCCCGTGAAAATCGGGTTCAAGTAAAGCACGCTCACGCCAAGTTCTTTCAAATAGGGCAGTTTTTCCTTCACTCCGGTCAAAGTGCCTCCGAAAAACGGCCAGCGTGTAACGCGCCCCCGCGCGTCGCGCGTGTAAAAAGGCGTGTCGTTCCAATCGAGATGCAAAAGCCGCCGCGGTCCCCGCCGTTCTTCCGCCCGCCCCAGCCTCGCCACCGCGTCCCGCGCGCTCCATTCCGCGCCGCGATAAAAACGGTCAACGAAAATCTGGTAAACCACGCCGCCGCGCCACCACGCCGGCACGGGCGCCGGCCGGTAAACCGTAATCTGCCAAGACGGGGGATCGGCGGCCCATACCCGGCCTTCACCGCCCAGCCGGTCAGCCCGGTTGCCGTAATAAATACGTCCGCTTAATCCCTGCAGCCAAAAATAGTACCAAAGGAGACAGGGCTCGTCCGGCGCCTCGATTTCAGCCGTGAGTCGGCGCGCGGCGCCCGGCGCTCCGCTTTCCTCGGTCAAGGCGATCAGGGTTTCTCCGCTGCCGTCCCGCCACAGTCGCAAAAATCCTTTCAGATCAAGGCTAGGCGCGCCCAGCACATCCAGTGTCAACCGGAACTTTGCCCCGCAGGGCAGCGCCCCGCAAGGCGCGCGCCATTCCGCTCCTTGCGAGTTATGATAAAGCCGCAATCCTTCACTCATGTCCTCGCCCCGATTTTTTCATAAAGCCTGAGATAGCGCACCGCCGCATCCTCCCAGCGAAACCTCTCCCCGGCGGCGTTCTGCCGCAACTTCTCCCAGGTCAGCGGCGCCTGCCGATATACGCGGAGCGCGTTTTTCACCGTGAACAACAGCTCGTGCGCGTTGTAATTGGCAAAGCTGAAGCCATTGCCTGTTTTCGCGTGCTCGTCAAAGGGGCGGACCGTGTCTTTCAGCCCGCCGGTCTCGCGCACCGCCGGCAGGTTTCCGTAACGCATCGCGATCATCTGTGTGACGCCGCAGGGCTCAAATTTAGACGGCATGAGTATAATATCTCCCGCAGAGTAAACCTTCATAGCCAAGTCATTATCAAATGTTACACATGCAGCAAATTTATTCGGATACTGTGAGGCAAGCCACCTCAAATGCTGCTCGTACTGCCATTCCCCGGCTCCGACCACGACGATCTGCAAATCTTCCGCCAGCAATTCCTCTGCTATATAAAAGAACAAATCCATGCCTTTTTGCTCCGTCAGGCGCGTCACCATAGTCAGAAGCGGTTCGTCGCCGCGCGGAGGCAGGCCCAACATCTCCCGCAGTCTCCGCTTGTTTTCCTTCTTGTTCGTCCAGTCCCGACTGCTGTAATTGGCGAAAAGGGCCCGGTCCGTTTCGGGGTCATACAAATCATAATCCAAGCCGTTCAAAATCCCGCACAGACTGCCGGAGCGCATGCGCAAAACCGCGTCCAGCCTTTCGCCATAATAGGCGTGCTGAATCTCCTGCGCGTAAGACGGGCTCACGGTGGTGACAGCGTCGCTATAGAGCAGCGCTCCTTTGAGAAAATTGACTCCCCCGTCAAAGCCCATTTTTTCGTATGGCGCCGTATGCCCGTACAGACCGAGCAAATCGGCGAGCACGCCCTCGTCGTAAACGCCTTGGTATTTCAGATTGTGAATCGTGAACACCGATTTGATTCCGTAGTAAAACGGCAGGCTGCCGCAGATTTCGCGCAGCAGCACGGGAATGACCGCCGTATGCCAGTCGTTGCAATGGATGACATCCGGTTTGAAATTTTTTATCATTAAAAGGCTTTCGAGCACGGCGCGTCCGAAAAACGCCACCCTCTCGCCATCGTCATAATATCCGTATAACCCTTCCCTGCCAAAATAATACTCGTTATCAATAAAGTAATACCGTATGCCATCATGATCCAGCTCTTCCAGCCCGCAATACTGCCGGCGCCAGCCGACATCCACCTTGAAATTCGCCACAGGCCGCAATTTGTCTTTATAAATCTGCGGGATTCCCGCGTATTTCGGCATGATCACCCGTGTCTGGCAGCCGGCTTTTTTCAGATACGCAGGAAGCGCGCCACCCACGTCTCCCAGCCCGCCGGTTTTAGCGAAAGGCTCCGCCTCAAAAATAGCGAACAACACCTTCATTTTTCCCACCTCTTCCCTTTTCTGTTTTTTTCTGCTCATACTACACATTCCTTCCCCACAATGGACGGGGCGCTCAATCGTCCTTTGAGCAGCGATCCGCGTTCTATGCGCGCGAATTTGTCGCAGACCACGTGTTCGACCAGGGAATCCTGTTCTATCACGCATCCCTGCATGATGACGCTGCCGCGGACTATGGCGCCTTTTTTCACATGCACTTTGCGGAAAAGGATGCTGTTTTCAACCACTCCTTCTATGCGGCAGCCGCTGGCCACCAGCGAATTGGTGACCTCGGATTGCGCGCCGTAATAGGCCGGCACATTGTCTTTTACTTTGGTGAGTATTCTGTCTTCTCCGCCGAACAGTTCATTTTGCACGTCCAGCCGCAGAAAATCCATGCTGCCGCTGAAATAATCCTCGATGGAGTCAATTCGTTTCAGATAGCCGCGGAAAGGCGTCCCGCGCACCTGCCAACTGTTCAGGTTTTCGGCGATAATGTCCTGCAAATCGCTGTATTCCATAGTCTTGTACCACTCCAGCACATCAAGCAGCAGCGTCCGCCGGATGATGAAAGTATCAATGAACAGGCGGCGCGGTTCCCGCGCTGTCAGAGCGCCTACCGGCACAAGCGCCTTCACTCGGTCGCCTTCGCCCAGGCGGAGAAAGAAGCTGCAGTCCTTTCGCCCGCGCAAAGCGCGTTCCTCATCGCGGTAAAACATCGTGAGGTCGGCGCCGTTTTCCGCATGCGCGCTCAGTGCGTCGCGATAATTCAGCTTAAAAATCTGGTTCGCGCTGCTGACAACGACGTGATTTTCCCGTCCGTGCTTGAGAAACTGCATGTTTTTTAGAATATCCTTCAGCAGGAATTTGGCGGACACGCTTCTCATGCCGTAATTCGAGCCGGGCAGGATGAAAAGCCCCCCCACCTTACGATCCAGGAACCATTCCCGTCCCGCTCCCAGGTGATCCATGATCGGGCGGTAATGATAGGGAGTGACGACGCCGACCGTGCGCACGCCGGAATTAGCCAGGTTGGAAAGGGCGAACTCCAGCAGCCGATAGCGCGCGGCGAAAGGAACTGCGGCAATCGGCCGGTCGGCCGTCAGTTTGCCGAGATTAATCGTCTGATTGGTGCTAATGAGCCCCATAGCCCGCGGCATTGTCTCACCCCCCTTAAACCGCCAGATGGTAGAAAATGGTGCGGCCTTCCTCGATGACGGAATCGGCCGGCACGACGCTTTGTTCCGCGATGACGATGATGCCGCCGTCCGGCGCGGCGTTCTCCACAAGCCGCGGCACGCCAAGGGCACAGCCGGCCTCCACAACGGATCTCTCGCCGACGATGCTTCTTTTCACCCAGGCGCCTCGCTCCACGCGCGCGCCCGGCAGGATAATCGAGTCGATGACCGTGGCTTCCTCGTCCACGAATACTTCCGTGCTGATAATGGAGTTGGTCGCCGAGCCCAGAACGGTGCTGCCGTTGCAGACGATACTGCCGCGCACTTTGGCCGCCGGGCCGATAAAATGCGGCGGAAAAATATTGCTGTTCGTCATAACGCGGATATCGCTGTGTTCAAGGTCAAAAAGCGAATTTTCCTGCAAAAGCTCTATATTCGCGCTGTAATAGCTCTCGATGGTGCCCACGTCCCGCCAGTAGCCGCGGTAAGGAAAGGCCACCATGCGCTTGCCCTGCGCCAGCAGGCGCGGGATCACGTTTTTGCCAAAATCATTCTCGGAGTTTTTGTCCTGTTCGTCGGCCACGAGCGCGTTTTGCAGCAGGCGCGTGTTAAAAATATAAATCCCCATCGAAGCGAAGTTTGATTCCGGCTCGTCCGGTTTTTCCGCGAAAGCGGTGATCCGCCCCTCCGCGTCCGCGGAAATAATGCCGAAGCGGCAGGCTTCCTCCGGCGGAACTTCCATGACGGAAATCGAAACCTCCGCCCCGCTTTTTTTGTGGGCGGCGAGCATTTGCGTGTAGTCCATCTGATAAATATGGTCACCGGAAAGAATCAATACATAGTCCGGTTCGTAACGGTTAATAAAGTCCAGATTTTGGTAAATGGCGTTGGCAGTGCCTTTGTACCAGCGACCGCCCTCCTCGCCGACAAAAGGGGGCAACACATGAACCCCGCCGTCCGGCTCGTTCAGATCCCAGGCCATGCCAGTGCCGATGTAGGAATTAAG
>JAISQG010000166.1 GCA_031274335.1 Gracilibacteraceae bacterium | reverse complement strand
CTTTCCTGGTTTCCACGCTGCTGGTGCCGTTGCTGGCGGGACTGTGGTGGAAACGCTCCACCGAGCTCGGCGCGATCCTCGCGATCCTCTCCGGCGCCATAACGTTCATTATCGCCTTCTTTATCATTGGCGTGCCGACCTTCTCCGAAGTGTTCTGTTCCGTGCCGGTCGCGATAATCTTCCAGGTTGTCGGCAGCTTCCTGTCCGCGCCCCCGTCTGCGGAAACCATTAAAATGGTCGAGGGGTGGCATACCGAGTCGTAACAGATCCGATTCGGACCGCCTTGTCGCGTAAGAGATGCGTGCGAAATGATTGAAGTGCCAATCCAACCACTCAAAATTGACGAGGTGGCCGCTGCGAAAGCCGCGGTCGCCGCTTTCAGAAAAAAGGCGAAGCGAGACAGCGCCGCACGCAACCCATGGTGCGAAACAGACGCCGGATTATGGTATTACCCTTATTATATCGGGACAATCAAAACCATTTATCCGAGATTTATGTTTGGACCGAAGATCATCATGTTTTATGTGGTCTGTGATGCGATTGACGGAACATATATTGTACTTCGCAACATACCGCAGATGCAACAAATCGAATGCATTGCCGAGAGAATTCTGCCGATGGCTCTTTCTCAAAAAACGTTTGTGAATACAATGTGTGTGGAAGCGAGGGACACCAGAGTAAACCGGCAATTTATTTTTGGCGTTCCCGACAGCGAATACAAAGGAACCAGAATGATATTTTTGCCGGGATATCTTGTACATATATATTGCAATACCACAAAAATGACCGAATGCTTTGTCAACGGTTTTACACGTGAAGTAAAAACAGTAATACGGGAGGAATCAAAATGAACATACACAAGGTACTGGTCGTCGGCGCCGGAAATATGGGCCATCAGATCGCGATTCAGACGGCGCTTAACGGCTTTCAGGTGGCCTGCACGGATGTCAGCGAAGAAACGCTGGACAAGGCCAGGGCTTTTTTTGCCGATTGGCTGAAAGGCCGCGTGGCGAAACAGAAATTGACCCAGGAACAGGCGGACGGAGTCCGCGGCCGGCTCACGTTCACGCCGGATTTGAAAGGATCCGCGGCGGATGTGGATCTTGTGCTGGAGGCCGTTCCGGACATCGTTGAGGTAAAGAAAAAGGTTCTGCGCGAAGTGGACGGCTATACCCCGGATCGGACAATCTTTGGCAGCAATTCATCCTATATCGTCAGTTCGCGCTTCGCGGACGCCGTCAAGGATCCATCCAAGGTGCTGAATGTGCATTTCTTCAATCCGGCGATCGTCATGAAGACCGTCGAAATTGTCAAAGGACCGCATGTTTCTGACGAAACCTTTGCAACCGTCATTGAATTTGTCAAAGCGATTGGCAAGACGGCGATTCCGGTTCACAAGGAAATATACGGCTTTCTCGTGAACAGATTCGTCACCCTGCTCGTGCGTGAAGCCGGCTATCTTGCCGATGCGGAAATCGCCACGCCGGAAAACATTGATTTGGCCATAAAAGGCGCATTGGGACATCCCATGGGGCCATTTGAGCTTATCGATCTCGCCGGCCTTGACCTTGAATACCAGGTTCGTATGGAACGGTTCAAGGAAACCGGCGATCTTGCCGACCGCCCCTCGGTTGCGCTGATTTCGCACGTCGTGAAAGGCGAATACGGCAGAAAGACCGGGAAAGGGTTTTATGCATACGATTAGAGCATGTTGCTTTTGAAAAGGCTCTCACTGCCCGGGAGGGCAGTGCGCCGCAACGTGGCGTGGATTTTGGAAAAAACCGCGTTTTTTCCAAAATGATTCTGATTGGAATTGAGTAATTTCAATCAGAAAATGCTCTAGGGAAACGCCGAGTTATTTCCTTGAAGGGGCGGAGCCCCGATTAAATCAGCCTTTCCTTCTCTGCCTTTCCTTCTCTTGCCAGCCTGACGGGCAGTGTGTATATACGCGGCAACGAGAGCGGGCGTGTATGCCGCAGTTGCTCCCCCAAACGCAAAAGAGAATTTCATGCAAGCCTTGGTTCGTGTCTTTGTCGCCGCCATGCAGAACTATCTGCCGGATGCCTTCCTTTTCGCCGTCATGCTCACCTTTGTCGTCTTTCTGGCCGCCCTGGGCGTTACCTCCGCGGGGTGCATGGATATCATCCAGGCCTGGGGCGACGGGCTTTGGGGCATACTCGGCTTTGCCATGCAGATGATCCTCATCGTGGTCACCGGGCACACCATGGCCATCAGCCGCCCGGTCAAAAGCCTGCTGCGCGCCCTGGCCTCCATTCCCGAAACTCCCGCGGGCGCGGGCATGCTCTGCGCCCTTGTGGCGGGCGTGTGCAGCTGGATCAACTGGGGTTTCGGGCTGATCGTGGCCGCCCTGCTGGCCCGCGAACTGGCCCGGCAGGTGAGGGATCTGGATTACGGCTATGTCGTCGCCGCCGGCTATGCCGGGTTTGTCGTCTGGCACGGCGGCCTTTCCGGCTCCATTCCTCTGGCCGTGGCCACCGGGGGGCATCTGGTGGAAACGCTCACCGGACTCATCCCCACCCCGGCCACGATTTTCGCTTCACAGAACCTGATCATCTCGGGCCTGATGATCCTCTCCCTGCCTCTGGTCTTCAAGTTCATGTGCCCGACGGGCGGCGACGTGCGCACGGTGGATCCCGCCCTGCTGGTGGACCCGGACGAACCGGAGGAACCGCGGGAAAAAACCGTGGCCGAAAAACTGGAATATTCGCGCACCATCACCGCCCTTCTGGGGCTCATGGGTGTGACCTACCTGGTGCGCTATTTCTATCTGCACGGGATCATGAACCTTTCTCTGAATATCGTGATCTTCGTCTTCATGTGGCTGGGCATCATC
>JAISQG010000162.1 GCA_031274335.1 Gracilibacteraceae bacterium | reverse complement strand
GCGATGCTGGGGCAGCACGCCGAGGTTGAAAAGCGGGGCGCGAAAGGCCGCGCGGACATGATTGTCCAGGCGGGGGACGCGGTGTATATTTTCGAGTTCAAGCTGGACGGCAGCGCGGATGAGGCGCTGAAGCAGATTGAAGACAAGGATTACGCCGGGCCTTACGCGGCGAGCGGCAAGCGGATTGTGGCAATCGGCGTGCGCTTTGATCCAAAGGAGCGCAATATCATGGAATGGAAAATTAAAGAGAGCTTGACACTGACGGCACAGAATTAACCATTGTGACGATTGCCGGCTTATGCTATACTAATATTTAGGATCTGTCAAATAATCCTGATTTTGGAGACACGCCATGTCAAATTACGAAGCCGTGTTTTTGCGCACAGACGAGCGCCAGCCGCCGCAGCCGCTGTTTTTCCGCTTTATCGGCACGGACGCGGCCGGCGAAACAGAGGCCTTCCTCACGCGCTACCGCGCCCTGGCGGCCACGGACGGCCTCCTGTTTTCCTCCGCCATCCCCGACCCGTGGGAAAGCGATCTGAACCGCCTCCGGGCCATAACCGGCGATTTCAGCCGCGTCACCGAGCAAGCGGTCAGCGCGCATGTGACCGCCTGGCTGACGCAATTGTGGCAAAACCAGCAAAGCGAGACAGCCAAAGCGGTGTGGTCACTGGTCAAATACCTCAAAAGCCGGGGCATGCGCGAGGAAACGCTGCGCGGCGTGT
The DNA here is from genome assembly GCA_031274335.1 of Gracilibacteraceae bacterium. Taxonomy (GTDB): domain Bacteria; phylum Bacillota; class Desulfitobacteriia; order Desulfitobacteriales; family Syntrophobotulaceae; genus JAIRRL01. Next base: position 13,281 of record JAISQG010000162.1, on the reverse strand, counting down.
ACACGGCCCTCCTGTGCCGCCTCTCGACGCCCTGCGGCCGCGCGCTGCGGCAGACGGGCAGCGGCGACCCGCCCAAAGTCCTCTACGAAGGGGATATAACGGCCCAGGAGCTTTATCTGCTTTACACGCTTTCCCTGGCCGGCTGTGACGTCGTCTACGCGCATCACAGCGAGGAAAGCTATTTGGTCGCCGATCCGGTTTCGCGTTTCTCCGTGCCGGTGCGCGGCGTGATTTTCACGCCGCGCGCAATCCCGCCTGCGAAGCCGGAGCCGGAACCGCCACCGGCGGAAGCCGAGCGGAAAGAAGCGCGCTCCTCCGCGGTCACGGCGGAAACGGTGCGGGCGGATTTGGACAAAGTGGCCGGCGCTGTCCAGACCAATCTCTGGCTTGGCGAAGGCGACGTCTGGGCCGCCGCGCTGGATGATGCCGGGCGCGGGGGGAGCGGGACGGAGCGGCGCAACCTTTTTGTCCTCTGTTTTGGCGCTGACGAGCGGGAAAATTACCGCAACCGCCTATTTTTTCTGCGGGAAAAGTTGCGCGCGTCCGGAAAAAAATGGATTATCATGTCTTTGCGCACTCCGCCGCCGAACGAAGAAGAAAAAGCGGCGCTGTGCGGAGCGGACACGCCGGAGGAATTGGCCGCGCGCCTTGTGGCCGGCGACGAATTCCTGACTCTTTTGGCGCGGCGGGCGCTGCTCGCCCTGCTGGACGAGCGGGCGGCGGGCGAGGACGCGGTTGACGGCGCCGCCGCGCGGCGGCTGGCCTGCTGGCTCGCGCGATACGCGGAGGCTCTTTTCACCGAAGCACGGCCGGGCCGGGCGCCGCTTTTCCTCTATTACGGCCCGATCACGCCGGAAGAGGTGGACTTGCTCTGGCTGCTGAAAGAAATCGGCGCCGATGTTCTGTATTTTTCCCCGGACAAAGCGGATAAGGAAGTGTTCCGCCGCCGGACGCGGCCGCTTGGGGCGCGGGAGATAGAATTGCCGGGCAGCCTGCCTTGGGAGCCTTTCCCGGAGGAAGAGCTACGCCTGCGGGCGGAAACCGTGGCCTACAACGCCTCGCGCGAACTGGACCGCATTTTGTACAGCGATACCGGACTTTTTCGCCAGCGGCAGTTTCCGCGCAGCCGGCCGGCGACGCTCAAAACGACGTATGACGAAATCCCGCTGCTCTGGCCGGTGGAAGCGAAATACCGGCCCAATTTCCAGGCTGAGGGCGGCGTGGTGACCGTGCCGAATATTTTTGCTAAAATATGCGGCGTGGAAAAGGGTTTAACCGAGGTTTACTGGGACAAAATCGCTGCGCTTGTGACAGAGCAGACTTTTCTTGTTACGCGGCTGCCGTTTTTTCCGCGCGCGGGGGCGCGGGAGGCGGAGGCGGCGCGGGAATTCTGGCGGGACGGGGGCATATCGCCGACCGTGAAAAAAAGCCGTGTTTACCGTTATGAACATTTGCCGCTGGACACGCAGGATTTTTTGCTGGAAAAGGCGGGAGAGCTTTTGCAGGGCAATCTATTGCGCCTGACGGATGAGGAAAGGTTTCAGGCGCTCGCGGTTTTGCTCACACTGGAGCAGGAAATTTTGCGCCTGATACAGAACTATGATTATACGCGCGTCATACCGAAGCTGCTTGTCGTTTCGGCGGCGGACAGCGTTTTCGCACTGGAGGACTGCGTTTATGCGGCGTTTTTGAATATGACGGGCTTTGACGTCGCGGTTTTCACGCCGACCGGCAACCGGGACATCGAGACTTACATTGACGCGGAGCATTTTGAGACGCATCAGATCGGGGAATACCTGCCGGGACTGGAGGTGCCTGATCTCAGGCAGCGGCGGAAAAACCTCCGGCCTAAGTCTTGGCTGGGAAAATTATTGGGGAGGGGAAAAGAGTAATGGATCTGGAATTCAAACCACAGGGCACTCAGGGCGCTCAGGACGCTGAAGGAGCTGTGGCTCCGGTCACGGAACAGGAAGAGGAACAGGTTTATGACGTCGTGGTGCAGCGCAAGGTTTTATCACGGGAACTGGCTGATTCAGCCGAGGTTTCCGCCATCATGGACACGATCGACATCAACAACCAGCAAAGCATCGTCAAATTCGGCGGCAAAGCGGCGGAGGAAATCGCCAAATGCTCGGATACTGTCCTGAACAGCATGAGCATGGACAAAATCAATGACACCGGCCGTCTCCTGGTCGCTCTCGGCGCCATCATGGACAAATTCGACATCAACGAGATTTCCACTGAGAAAAAAGGTTTTTTCCAGAAACTGATGGGCGACGTGCAGAAACAGCTTGACAAGCTGCTGGCCAAGTACCATACGATGGGCGATGAAGTGGACAAAATTTATATTCAGCTGAAAGAGTACGAGGCGGAAATCGGCGGCGCCAACGGCAAATTGCAGGAGATTTTCAAGGCCAATGTGAATTATTACAACGAGCTCATCAAATACATTCTGGCCGGTGAAAAAGCCGAGGGGCTGATCGACGCCAAGCTGGCGGAGCTGCGGGATTCCTACAGTAAAAACCCCGACAACATGCTTCATATGGAAATCAACAATTTGGAACAGGCGCGCATCATCCTCGAACAGCGCGTCCAGGACTTGCGCATTGCGGAAAATGTGGCCATGCAGTCCATTCCGATGATTCAAGCCATGCGCTTCGGCAATCTGAATCTGATCCGCAAGATCAATTCCGCTTTCATCATCACGCTGCCCGTGTTCAAGCAGGCCCTGACTCAGGCTATCCTGCTGAAACGTCAGAAAATTCAGGCAGAAGCTATGCAAGCTCTTGATGAGCGCACAAATGAAATGCTGCTGAAGAACGCGCAGAACACGGTCGAACAAACGAAGATGACGGCCCGCATGGCCGGAACCAGTTCTGTTAAAGTTGAGACTCTGGAACAGACCTGGCGCACGATTGTGAACGGCATTGAGGAAACGCGGCGCATCCAGGAAGAAGCGTCAGCCAAGCGGGCAGTGGACGCGCAGAAACTGGCCGTCCTCAAAGAAGACTATTTTAATCGAATTGGATAGACGCACGACCGCCACGAAGTGGATTAAGGGAGTGCGTCTATCGGCAGCAACACACCGCCTGGAGAAATGTTGATGGTTGCTGGCTCATGTCAGGCGGTGATGTTGCAACGAGGGCACGACCGCCGCGCAGCGGAAAAAGGGAGCGCGGTTTCGCAAGTCCCAATCTGCCGTAACCCGCCATAGTTTCAATTCGGTGTCTGCGGCGGGACGGCAGCTAAGGACTCGCATAAGTTCGACTGGCCATTCAGCAAAGCTGAATGGAGTCTCCTAATCGGCAGTCTCACACTGCCGCGCAAGAAACTGATGGGCCGTGAAACGGCCCCCGCCCGCTGTCACTGCCGCGTGAACTATTGCTTTTTTGGCGGGTGCTGACCAGCGCGCGGCAGTGATGAGACAACGAGGAAGTTGTGCCGATTTGCAAATCGGCCAATCAGCAAAGCTGAATGGAGTCTCCTAATCGGCAGCAACACACCGCCTGGAGAAATGTTGATGGATACGAGCGCGACCGCGCGTTAGCGATGCAGGGAGCGCAAGTATCGGCAGTCTCACACTGCCGCGCAAGTAACTGATGTGTGGTGACCATAGCGCGGCAGTGATGAGACAACGAGGCAACTGGCTCATGTCAGGCGGTGATGTTGCAACGAGGGCACGACCGCGCAGGAGAATCCGTGGAATCATATGAAAAAACTTTTGCCATCGTTGGCGCGGGCATCGTCGGCGCCTCCTTGGCCGTTCTGCTGACGCGGCAAGGCTATGCTTGCGTCGGTGTTCATACGCGCAGCGCCGCTTCGCTCACCCGTTTTCAGAGCCTGGTGGACGCACCCGCCTTGGCTCCGGCGGAAATCGCCGACCGCGCAGGGCTGATCTTCATCACGACGCAGGACGAAAACATCGCCGCCGCCGCCGCTTTGGTGCCGCACCGAACAGGGCAGTGGCGCGTGCATTGCTCCGGCTCGCTTCCGGCCGCCATCCTCGCCTCCGGCGATCCGGCCGCCGAAGCGCGCTGTCTTTCCCTCCACCCGCTGCAGGCTTTTGCCGGCGTGGCTCAGGCGCTGGAACTTCTGCCCGGCACGCATTTCGGCGTCGAAGCCGGCAGCGCGGCAGCGGCGGCCAAAGGGAGGGAACTGGCCCTTTTGCTCGGCGGCATCCCGCACGACATCGACCCGAAACAAAAAACGCTTTATCATGCCGGCGCAGTCGTGGCGTCAAATTATCTCGTTGCCCTCATGGACGTAGCCGTGCGCCTGTTTGCCCGGGCGGGCATCACCGGGGAAGAAGCTGTCGCCTCGCTCCTGCCCCTTTTAAGCGGTGCCGGGCGCAACATCGCCGAAGTGGGTCTGCCGCTGGCCCTGACCGGACCGATAGCCCGCGGAGACGCGCAAGTGGTCGCCGGCCATCTGGCGCAAATGCCGTCGGAACTGCGTCCGATTTATCGCGCTCTGGGGCGGATCGCCCTTGAAGTCGGGCGGCAGAAAAGAGAGCAGACAGGAATTCCCTATGACCCCGCCACATGGATAAAAATGGAATCTTTGCTGGCGGACGGCTCCGGCGAAGATATGAAATAGGAAAGTGGGATGGCTGTGAAAAACAACCGCAAATATCGCCGAGGCTATTTTTTGCCCCCGGTCAGTGAACTTAAATGGGCGCACAAGGAATATATTTCCCAGGCGCCGGTCTGGTGCAGCGTTGATTTGCGCGACGGCAACCAAGCGCTGGTCGTGCCGATGAGTCTGGAGGAAAAACTGGAATTTTTCGGTTTTCTCGTCCGGCTGGGCTTCAAGGAAATCGAGGTGGGATTCCCCGCCGCTTCCGACACGGAGTACGCTTTTTTACGCGCGCTGATCGAGCGGGGGCTGATCCCGGAGGATGTGACGGTGCAGGTGCTGACGCAATCGCGCGAGCATATCATCGACAGAACCTTTGCCGCTCTGGCCGGCGTGAAACAGGCGGTCGTCCACCTTTACAACTCCACTTCGCTGGCCCAGCGCGAACAGGTTTTCAAAAAGTCGAAAGACGAAATCACGGAAATCGCCGTGAGCGGAGCGCGCCTCCTGCAGGCTCACGCGCGGAAAACGCCGGGAAATTTTCGCTTTGAATATTCGCCGGAGAGCTTCACGGGAACGGAGATGGATTACGCGCTGGAAATATGCAACGCCGTGCTCGACGTCTGGCAGCCGACAGCGGGCAGCCCCGTCGTCATCAATCTGCCCGTGACCGTGTCCATGTCGCTGCCCCATGTTTACGCCTCGCAAATCGAGTTTATGAGCGACCGTCTGAAATACCGCGAACACGTCATCCTCTCCCAGCACCCGCACAACGACCGCGGCTGCGCCGTGGCGGACACGGAACTCGGTCTTCTGGCCGGAGCGCAGCGGGTGGAAGGGACGCTGTTCGGCAACGGGGAGCGGACGGGCAATGTCGATATCGTGACGCTGGCCCTGAATATGTTTGCGCACGGCGTTGACCCGCAGCTCAATCTTGACAATATGCCGGAAGTCGTCGCCATGTATGAAAAACTGACGGGGATGCGCGTGTACGAGCGCCAGCCTTATGGGGGCAAGCTCGTGTTTGCGGCTTTTTCCGGCTCCCATCAAGACGCGATTGCCAAGGGGATGAAATGGCACGAGGAGCATCCGGGCGAACACTGGGCCGTGCCGTATCTGCCCATCGACCCCCAAGACATAGGCCGGGAGTACGAAGGTGATGTAATCCGCATCAACAGCCAGTCGGGCAAAGGCGGCGTCGCCTATGTGCTGGAGCAGCAGTTCGGACTGGAGTTGCCGGTCAAAATGCGCGAGGAACTGGGCTACCGCGTCAAGGGCGTTTCCGACCGGGAGCGCCGGGAACTGCTGCCCCAGGATGTCTATGATATATTCCGGGCGGAGTACATCAATCTGGAAGAACCCGTCCGCCTGACGGATTACCATTTTCGCCGCAACGACCATATGCACGTGCGCCTGGAGCTGGAGCGCGGCGGCGAAAAGCTGGCGGGGGAAGGAAGCGGCAACGGCCGCTTCGACGCCGTGAGCAACGCCGTGCAGTCGCTGCTGGGGCTGAGCTACACGGATTTGACCTACAAAGAACATGCTTTAAGCGAAGGCTCCACGGCGCTGGCCATCGCCTATGTCAGCATCCGGGGCGGAGACGGGCGGACGCATTGGGGGGCAGGGGAACACGCGGATATTATGGCGGCCTCCGTCAACGCGCTTATGAGCGCCGTGAACCGGATGCTCACGCAAGGCTGAGCCTTGTGACTCAATGAAAAAGGAGTCCGCTTCATGGAGTGCCGAACGAGCAGTTTAAAGCCAAGCGTCCGGCGCTTTTTTTTATAAATCCGCTGCGGGCGCTGGCTATTTCCTTCGCGGTATGATAATATGATGGCGTACCCGCCCTGAGACTCTTGGGCAGCGGGCTGTCTCGTTTAACTGAGAGGGGACTGTGATGGATTTTATAAAAGAAACCGACTTGCCCGGCATCGGACGCAAGTTTTCGGCGTCGCCCGCGGACGGCGGCAAAATTATTATCATCGTTCACGACGACGGCGTGCGGGAGATATACCGCCATGACGGAAACGACGCGGACGGCGAGGTCGAGCACATTGTTTCGTTTGACGACGCCGAAGCGCGTAAAATAGCCGGCATTCTCGGCGGGCTGGCTTACACACCGAAAGCGATGGAAAACATGCGCGTCGATCTGAAGGGTTTGGCGATCGACTGGTATAAGCTGATCACGCCGGCGCCTTTTATCGGCTCGTCGATCGGCGCTTTGGGCATTCGCAAAAACATCGGCGTCAGCATCATCGGCATCATCCGCAAAGACGGCGGCAGTCTCGTCAATCCGGGACCGGAAGCAGTTCTCCGGGATGGAGACACTATCGTCATGGCCGGGACGCGGGAGCAGATCAACGCCTTTCACGCGGGAGCGCGGGGGGAAGCGCCGCCGGCCTAAGGAATTGGCACGAAATAAACTGTGCCATTCATGAGGAAAAAAGCGTGGAATATAATTTCTTGGAGCTGGGAGTGCTGCTGCTCTTTGTGGCAATGGCTGGCATCACCGCTTCCCGCTTAAAATTTTCTATTGTCCCGATCATAATAATCATGGGGCTGCTGCTGCCGCCCAACGGGATCACGCCTTACCGTCCGGCAGAAAGCACGATGGAGGCCATTGATTTCCTGGGACGGCTCGGCGTGCTGTTTTTGCTGTTTTCCCTTGGCTTGGAGTTTTCGATCAGGAAATTGATCGAATCCGCCGGCACAATGGTGAAAAGCGGCCTGATTTATCTCGCTTTCAACGCGACGGCGGCCGTGATCTTCACGTTGCTCCTCGGCTGGGGGATCGAGGAAATCCTGCTGGCGACGGGCATCATCATCATCTCCTCCAGCGCGATCGTCGCCAAAACTCTTGTGGACCTGAAACGCACGGCGAATCCCGAAACGGAAGTAATCCTCGGCCTCATGCTGTTTCAGGACATTTTCATGGCGGCCTATCTGCCCATCGTCTCTGCCATCGCGATCAGCCGCGGCGGGGAGACATCGGATCTGGTGCTTTCCGTCTGCTTCGCCTTTGCCGTCATCATCGCCTTCGTTTTCATCAGCCTGCGCACGACGCGGGTTTTGGAGAGCGTTTTTGCCATCGCCAGCGAAGAAACGTTTTTGCTCGTGGTGCTCGGGTTGCTCATTTTCATGGCCGGCGCCTCCGAAGCCCTGAATATTTCCGAAGCGATCGGCGCGCTCATTCTCGGCCTGATCATGGCAGAAACATCGCAAAAAGAGCGCATCGTGCATTTAGTCGTTCCGTTTCGCGACTTTTTCGGGGCGGCCTTCTTTTTCGGATTTGCTCTGAAAATAACCCTCGACGCTTTGTCCGGCGCCGTTGTCATCGCTTTAATCGCCGTGGCGCTGACGATCGCCGGCAGCCTGGCTTACGGGCTCACGATGAGCAAGGTGGCGGGCCTCTCCAAGCGCGGCGCGCTGAATCTCGGCCTCACGATAACTTCCCGCGGAGAGTTTTCCATCGTTCTCGCCAATTTAGGCGCGGCGGCCGGCCTCAGTCCCGTGCTGGAATCGTTTTCCGCGCTTTATGTCGTTCTTTTGGCCGTCCTGGGGCCGCTGCTCAGCCGCTGGTCCGATCCGATTTACCAGGCGTTGGCCCCGCGTCTTGGCTGGCGGCGCGAAACCAGAAAAAGCAAACCCCATAAGGAAATCGATGTCTCTTTGCTGATGGATAAAGAGGAATGATTGGGAGGGATGCGCCGTGATCAACGTAGGCGGTATGCGCAGCAAGCCTAACATGAGGTTTTTTAAGCCCGGAGAAGTGCTTGTGCGGGAAGGCGACAGGGATTTGCGTCTGTACATTGTCGTCACCGGAAGTGTAATAATTTATAAAAATTACCAAAAAGTAGGCGAAACCCGCCTGGAGGAATTGGTGGTGGGGGAATTTTTCGGAGAGCAATCGCTGTTCCTCGGCATCGGGCAGCCGGCGACCGCCGTGGCCGCGCAGGAAACGCTCGCTTATTCTCTGACGCGCGCCGAAATCTTTGATTTTTTCCGTGACGAACCGGATGCGGCCTTTGCCCTGTGCGCGGACATCTGCCAGCGCCTGAAAGCGATGTCACGGCCCGAGTTCGAGACCGTATCCGAGCCCGAAACCACACCCGCACCCGCACCCGCACCCGCTCCGGAGCCCGAACCTGATCCCGAGCGGGAAGCGGGGTTTTCCGCTTTTTTTCCGCCTGGACACGGCCATTACCGCCTGCCGGAGCCGGAGGAGGCGCCGCCGCCGGATATCATCTTCAAAGCCAAGGAAAAATGCCCGGTTTGCGGCATGATTTTCGAGGCGTCCGGCGTGCGCGAGTCAAAACTGATCCGCCGCCGCACTGATGCCGATCTGCGCGAGCATTTCAAGGGCGTGGAGCCAATACATTACGATGTGATCACTTGCCCGCAATGCTGGTACTCCGCTCTGCGAGACAATTTTGACGCGGCGGAGCCGGCGGATCCGCAAAGACTGCTGGCGGAGCTGACCGCCCTGCACAGGGATCTGGATTTCAACTTTGACAACCGCCGGGACGCGGCGGAGGTGTTCACCGGGTATTATCTCGCTTTGCGCAGCGCCCCACTCTGTTTTCGCCAGGCAGAGGCGCAAACGGCGCGGCTGTGGCTGAAACTGAGCCGCCTGTACGAGGACTGCGGCGACGGAGCGATGGCGGAATACGCCAATCGGCAGGCCCTGGCCGCCTATGAGGAAGTGTATCAGCGCGCGAATTTGAACGCGCGCGCCATGCAGCGCCTTCAGTTTATCATGGGCGATTTGCATTTCAAGCTGGGCGCGTTCCGGGAAGCGCGCGACTTGCTGTTCAAGGCTAAAACCGCGCGCGGAGGCACGGAACAGATCAGGCTCTGCGCCGATAACCGCCTGGATTTGATGCGAGAGGCGGAAAAACAGCCCAAGACGTGAAACACAGACGACTCGCGGGAGAATTTTATGCCGCCTGAAACTTACAAATTCTGTCCTCGTTGCGCCGCCCCTCTCCTGCCCGCTGTGCTCGGCGGCAGAACGCGCGGGCATTGTCCGCGTTGCGGCTTTGTCCACTGGAGCGAATGTACTATCGGCGCCGGTGGCGTCCTTATTCGGGATGGCCGCGTTTTGCTTGTGCGGCGCGCCATAGAGCCCGGCAAGGGGCGCTGGACGATACCGGGCGGTTTTGCCGAAGAAAATGAAAAAGCCGAGGAAGCGGCGGTGCGCGAAGTGCGCGAAGAAACCGGCCTCGTCACGGAAGCGGTCAGTCTGCTGGCTGTGCGCGACCGTCCGGGAGACCGGGCTTTGAAACATGATGTTTATCTGGTGTTTTTGCTCGCTTACACCAGCGGCGCCTTGCACCCGCAAGCCGAAGAGGTCAGCGCCGCCGGTTTTTTTCTGCCGGAGGAACTCGCGGAAATGAACGCCGCCCCGCTCAGCCTGGCCGTGACGCGCCTGGCTTTGACCGCCGCGGACAGACCGGCGCCCGGCTTCAAGCCGGCAAGCGGCATAAACCTTTTTTCCGCGGCCGCCCGGCTTTACTGTTAGAGTTTCCTGTCTATTCCGTCGTGACGGTTTTGGCCAGATTGCGTGGTTTGTCCACGTGATTGCCTCGTTGCACGGCCGCGTAGTAGGCAATAATCTGCAAAGGCACAATGGTGACGATGGGGGCGAGCGCGTCCGACACCTCCGGAAGCCAGAACACCTCGTCCGCCGAGGCGGCCAGGCCTTTGTTGTCGGGCCGGGCGATGGCCAACACCCTTCCTTCGCGGGCTTTCACTTCCTCCACATTGGACAGCGTTTTTTCATAAAGCGCCTTTTGCGTGACCACGGCCAGCACCGGAGTGTCCGCGGTGATGAGCGCCAGGGTTCCATGCTTTAATTCGCCGGCCGCGTAAGCTTCGGCGTGAATATACGAAATTTCCTTGAGTTTCAGCGCTCCTTCCAGCGCCACGGCCCAGTCGAGACCGCGGCCGATGAAAAACGCGCTGTCAGCCTTGCTTACATAGGCGGCTATTCTTTGCAGTTCCGCTTTCCTGGCCAGTATTTCCTCTATTTTGGCGGGCAGGGCTTTGAGTTCCGCCAGAATGGAAGCGCAATCCTCCCGGCCCAGCCGGCCTCTGTCCGTCGCCAGAAATAAAGCGAGCAGCACCATGATCTCCAGTTGCGTGGTGTAGGCTTTGGTCGAAGCCACGGCAATTTCCGGCCCGGCCCAGGTAAAAAGCACCTCGTCCGCCTCACGTGCCGCGGTGCTACCGACCACATTGGTCACGGCCAGCACGCGCGCCCCGCTTTTCCGGGCCTCGCGCAGCGCCGCCAGCGTGTCGGCGGTTTCCCCCGACTGGCTGACGGCCACCACCAAAGTCCGTTCATCCACCAAAGGCCGCCGGTAGCGAAATTCTGACGCTATGGCCGTTTCGGCCGGGATCCGCGCCCAGCGTTCCAAGAGCTCGCGCCCGATCAGGCCGGCATGGTAAGCCGTGCCGCAGGCCACCAGCACGACGCGGCTGACGCCGCTGAAAAATTCCGCACGGATGCCCAGATTTATCGCGCCGGATTTATCCACGCGCCCGTACAGGGTATCGCGCAGCGCGCGGGGCTGCTCGTCGATCTCTTTCAGCATGAAATGCTCGTAGCCGGCTTTTTCCGCGGCCACGGCATCCCAGGTCACGCGCATGGTCGTTTTCGCGCGCGGCGTGCCGGCGAAATCGCTGAAACTGATCTTCCCCCCGGCCACAACAGCCATTTCCCCGTCCTCCAGCACATAGACATCCCGGGTTTCCTTCAGCACGGCCGGGATATCGCTGGCGATAAAAAACTCGTTTTCCGCCCCGGCGCCGACGATGAGCGGCACGTTTTGGCGGGCGGCCACCAGCTGGCCGGGGTGACGGCTGCTCATGGCCACGATGGCAAAGGAACCCTCTATTTCCGCCAGCACCAAGCGCAGGGCTTCCGCCAGGTCGCCGCTGTAATGACGCGCCAGCAAATGCGCTATCACTTCCGAATCCGTTTCGGAGCGAAAAACGCAGCCCTCGCTTTGCAGGCGTTCGCGCAAAACCATGTAATTTTCGATGATCCCGTTGTGCACGGCGGCAAACTCGCCGGAACCGTCCGAATGAGGATGCGCGTTCGCGTCCGTCGGGCGGCCGTGCGTCGCCCAGCGGGTATGCCCAATGCCGGTGACCGACTCCGGCAGCAGGCTTATTTTGCCCGCCAGCACTTCCAAGGCCATGACATCCTTTTGTCCGGCGTTTTTGACTGTTTGCACACCCTCCGGCGTGAGCAGGGCGATACCGGCCGAATCATAACCCCGGTACTCCAGTTTTTGCAACCCATCGAAAAGCAGGGGGCCGGCCGGCCGGCTGCCGGTATAACCCACGATACCGCACATAAATTTTCCTCGCTTTCTGTATCAGGCGTTGACGGCTCTGCCGCCGGGCAACCCGCTTCCCGCCGCTGTGAGCGCGTCGGCGATTTCCTGCCCCAGGCGGCGCAAATCGCTCTCGTCCCTGCCTTCAAGCATGACACGCACGAGCGCCTCCGTGCCGGAAGGTCGCACGAGCAGCCGCCCCTCCGCGCCGAGATATTCTTCCGCGGCGCTGATTTTGGCCTGCACTTCCGGCGCGGCCAGCGCCGCCTCCTTGTCTGCGACCCGCGCGTTGAGCAGCACCTGAGGAAATTGTTCCATCTGAGCGCCGAGCGCGGACAGCGGCCGTCCGGTCTGCCGCATGACATTGAGCAATTCCAGGGCCGTGAGCATGCCGTCGCCCGTCGTATGGATTTCCGGGAAAATGATGTGGCCCGATTGCTCGCCGCCAAGCGCCGCGCCCGTCGCCGCGAGTTTTTCCATCACATGGCGGTCGCCGACCTGAGCGCAATGCACCGTGACTCCGGCTTTGCTCAAGGCCCTGTGCAGGCCGATGTTGCTCATCACGGTCGCCACGACGGCTCCGCCGCGCAAAATCCTCTGCCTTTGCCGTTCCAGGGCGCAAATCACCATGATATGGTCGCCGTCCAAAATCCGGCCGTTTTCATCGGCGGCAATCAGCCGGTCGGCGTCGCCGTCAAAAGCCAGTCCCGCGTCGGCCCCCGCGCGCCGCACCGCCTCCGCCAGGGCGGCGGGCTGCGTGGAGCCGCAGTCCTCGTTTATGTTGACGCCGTCGGGCCGGCAAAAAACAGGCTCGACCCTGGCCCCCGCCTCCGCCAGCAGCGCGGGCGCTATTTGGCAGGCCGCGCCGTTGGCGCAATCGACGACGATTTTCCAGCCGGGGATGGCGGGAGCGCGCGCGCGCAGAAAATCGCGGTAGCAATCGGGAAAGCCCGGATCGCGTATAACGCGGCCGATGCCTTCCCCTCTTGCCGCCGGCAGGCTGTCGGCCTGAGGCAGGAGGGCTTCGATTTCCTCTTCCCATTCGTCCGGCAGTTTATAGCCGGCACCGGAAAAAAACTTGATGCCGTTATCCATGTAAGGGTTGTGCGAGGCGGAGACGACCGCGCCGGCCAGAGCCCGCTGCCGCCGCGCCAGATAAGCGACGCCCGGCGTGGGTATTATTCCGGCGCAAACCGCGTCCACCCCCACGGAGCAAATCCCGGCGCACAGCGCCGCCTCCAGCATGGCGCCGGACAGGCGCGTGTCCCGTCCCACATAAATTTCCGGCCTTTGGCGCGTGACGGCGGCTTTTTGCCGCAGGACAAAAGCGCCGGCCCGCCCCAGGCGATACGCCAGCAACGGC
>JAISQG010000156.1 GCA_031274335.1 Gracilibacteraceae bacterium | reverse complement strand
TCAATCTGCGGCACGCCGCGCGGCGCCGGCGGGATGCCGGACAGCTGGAAACGGCCGAGCGTTCTGTTGTAAGCAGCCATTTCGCGCTCACCCTGGAGCACGTGGATATCCACCGAGGTCTGGCCGTCGGCCGCCGTGGAAAAAGGCTGGGATTTGGTCGTCGGTATCGTCGTGTTGCGGTCGATGATGCGCGTGAAAACACCGCCCTGAGTTTCGATGCCCAGCGACAGCGGCGTAACGTCCACCAGGATGATGTCCTTCATTTCGCCGCCCAGCACGCCGCCCTGCACAGCCGCGCCCAAAGCGACAACTTCATCCGGGTTTACGCCTTTGTGCGGCTCCTTGCCGCTGATTTTCCGGATGGCGTCCTGCACGGCCGGTATACGGGTCGAGCCGCCGACGAGAATGATCTGGTCTATATCGCTGAAATTCAGTTTGGCGTCTGCCATAGCTTTGCGCGTGGGTTCCATAGTTTTTTCCACGAGATCGGCCGTGAGCTCGTCGAATTTCGCCCGCGTGATATTCATTTGCAAATGCAGGGGGCCTTCGGCGGACATCGTGATAAAAGGCATGTCAACGCTCGTCTGCGTCACGCCGGACAGCTCGATTTTGGCTTTTTCGGCCGCTTCCTTCAGCCGCTGCAGCGCCATGCGGTCCTTCGCCAGGTCAACGCCGTTCGTTTTTTTGAATTCCGACACTATGTGGTCGATGAGGCGCTGGTCAAAATCGTCGCCGCCGAGCAGATTGTTGCCGTTCGTGGCTTTCACCTCGACCATGCCCTTGCTGAGTTCAAGAATGGAAACGTCAAACGTGCCGCCGCCCAGATCGTAGACCAGCACCGTCTGGTCGTTTTCTTTATCGAGGCCGTAAGCGAGCGCGGCCGCCGTCGGCTCGTTGATGATACGCAATACTTCCAATCCGGCGATCGTGCCTGCGTCTTTCGTGGCCTGGCGCTGGGCGTCGGTAAAATAGGCGGGAACCGTGATCACGGCTTGCTTCACCGCGGCGCCGAGGTAGGCTTCTGCGTCTGTTTTCAGCTTTTGCAGGATTATGGCGGATATTTCCTGCGGAGTGTGGGTTTTGCCGTTCAGTGTCACCTTGCGCTCCGTCCCCATATGCCGCTTGATGGAACTGACAGTGTTGTCCGAATTGGAAACGGCCTGGCGTTTCGCTACCTGACCCACGAGGCGCTCGCCGGTTTTGGAAAACCCGACGACGGACGGCGTAGTGCGCGCGCCCTCGGCATTGGCGATGACGACCGGTTCGCCGCCTTCCAGGACGGCGACGCAGGAATTCGTGGTACCCAAGTCAATTCCGATTACTTTGCTCATTATGGCATTCCCCCTGGTTTAATATTGTCGCCGGATGGCCGCCGGCACTGGGATTGATACCTGGAACTGTCCAGAAGCATAGTTTATTCGCAGACGGTTCCGTAGTTCAAGCGGAAACCTTAACGCGACTGGGCCGGACTACTTTGCCCTTCAGGTAATAGCCCTTTTCCAACTCGGCCAGAATCGTGTTTTCCGCCGCCTCGGATTCTTCGCGCAAAAGCGCTTCATGTAAATTCGGGTCAAACGGCAAGCCCACGGCTTCAATCGGAGTGACACCCTCGTCCTCCAGCACTTTGCCCAGCTGCTTGCAAATCATGTCCAGGCCTTGGCAGAGGGAGGAGAAATCCTGAGTTTGCGCGGAGGCTTCCAGCGCGCGGCCCAGATTGTCCGCAACAGGAAGAAGTTTCAAAATAAGGCGCTCTGTGCCGTATTTGACAAGCTCTTCCTTTTCCTTCTGTGTGCGCTTGCGAAAATTATCGAATTCGGCCTTGAGACGTTGCAACGCGGCGTAATATTCGCCGGCTTTTTGCTTGAAATCGCCGGCCTCCTGTTCGGCCTCGCTGCCCGCCGCCGTCTCGCCAGTCCCGTTTTCCCCGGCGGTCTCCCCGCCGTCCGCATCCGCGCCTGTGTTTACATCTTGTTCCACATCGGTTGTTTTTTGCTCGTCGTTCATAACATCCCTCCAGAATTTACGGGGAAGGCATTTAACGGAGCCTAAGGCCCCAATTGCCGGAAACGGCTGGTCAGCAGTTCTGTCAGGCTGTTGGTCAGATAATTGACTATGGCGATGGTTTTGCCGTAGTCCAGCCTGGTTGGGCCCAAAACGCCGACGGAGCCGATTTGCCTGCCGTTGATATGGTAAGTGGCCGTGATAACGCTGCAATCCTGAAAAACCTCGTCGTTGTTTTCGAGGCCAATGCGCACCACCGGTCCTTTTTCCGCGTGATGGAGCAGCTTGCGCAATTTTTTGTCTTCCTCAAAAACCTCGAGGAACAGGCGCATTTTGCCCAAATCCTTGAATTCCGGGTGATTCAGCATATTGAGCGCCCCGCCCAAATATACTTTTTCCGCTTCGCCGCCTTCCTGCAAAACCCGGCCCAGGATTCCCACCACTCCGTCAATCATGCGGCGTTTCTGTGACAATTCCCGGTAAATTTCCTGCAAAAAGCTGCGGGACAAATCCTTGACCTTGGTCACGCCTATTTTGTCGTTGAACATGGTGGCCAAAATCTGCAATTCTTCCGCCGTCGTGTCATCGCCGATGTCCACGATGTTGTTTTCCACTTGGCCGTTGTCCTTGACGGTGACAAGAATGGCTTGCCCGGTCTTATACGGCAGAAAATACAGCTTCTGCAGGGCGCTGTTGCGGCTGTGCGGTCCGGTGACGATGGACGTCAGGTTTGTGATCTGGGAAATCAGCTTGCTCGCGCTTTCTATCACCTCACGCACTTCGCTGACGTGCCCGGCGAATTCCCGGTCGATATGCTCCCGCTGGCTTGAGGACAATTCCGTGTCGTCGATGAGGTAATCGACATAATAACGGTAGCCTTTGTCGGAAGGAATACGGCCGGCCGACGTGTGCGGCTGCTCGATAAGCCCCATTTCCTCCAGATCGGCCATTTCGTTGCGGATGGTAGCCGGGGAAACGCCAAGCTCAAATTTGCGCGAAATGGTCCGGGAACCGACCGGCTCCGCCGTGGCGATATAATCCTGCACTATGGCTTTGAGGATTTTTTGCTTGCGTTCGTCCAATTCCACAAAATCACACCCCCCAGGCAGTGTTGCGCCTATTGTCAGCACTCGATTCCGGTGAGTGCTAACGTCATTACAGTAACACGAAGGTAAAAGATTGTCAAGGTTTTTTTTATATTTCCTCGGCGATGAGCAAAAAAATTTTTGCGCCCTCTTGACTTTTTGGCTGGCGCCTGTTACAGTATTAACCGTACTATTTGTTCTAGTACATTGCGCAGGAATTGAAGGAGACCGCATGATTACAGTAGACTACAAAAGCCGGCAACCGCTTTACGAGCAAATCATTGAGCGAGTCGAAAACCTGGCTCTGCTGGGCCTTCTGCCTCCGGACAGCCAATTGCCGTCCGTGCGCCAGCTGGCTGCGGAGCTGTCCATCAATCCGAACACCATCCAGCGGGCTTACGGCGATTTGGAAAAACGAGGCGTGATTTATTCCCTGCCGGGGCGCGGCAGCTTCGTCGCCGCCCGGAGCGAGGAATTGCGGGAGCGCAAAAAACAGGCTTTATGGGAAGATTTGCAAAAACTGATTGACGCCGCCGGCACGCTTGGAGTGAGCCGGGACGATTTCGCGGCGCGCAGCGCCGAGTATTTTGCACTCAAGGAACAGGCATGAAACATGAAACAGGCGGGCGGCTTGCGCGTTTTTCGCGCGAAACTCTCATGGCGCCGAAAACGGGCGACGGAGCGACCGCTCGTTTGTAGGCGCCGACGCCCGGAAGCGCAAAAAACGCGCAACAATGCGGGAGCGCCGCCCGCACGATAAAAGCATGAACCATGAAGCAGGCGGGCGGCTTGCGCGCTTTTTCGCGCGAAACTCTCATGGCGCCGAAAACGGGCGGCGGAGCGACCACTCGTTTGGAGGCGCCGACGCCCGGAAGCGCAAAAAACGCGCAACAATGCGGGAACGCCGCCCGCACGATAAAAGCATGAACCATGAAGCAGGCGGGCGGCTTGCGCGTTTTTCGCGCG
>JAISQG010000079.1 GCA_031274335.1 Gracilibacteraceae bacterium | reverse complement strand
GACATGGCGGATGTCGCCTATCAGGCCGAGATATTGGACACCATGCCCGCCACGCCTAAGGCCAATACCGCCTATATTTACGGCGATGCTACGCCGGAGAGCAGCCCGCGGGTCAAGGTGCTGGACGTTAAGGGCGTTCCGGTAACGATTGACGGCGTCGTGTTGGACGGAGTGTTTTTTGAGCCGAAGGAAAAATATCCGATGGACATCATTTTCAGGCCGGCGGAGGATCTAAACGGGGATCTGCTGAAGCAGGCGGTAACATTCACTTTGACGGGCGGCCGGGCGAATTACGTGCTTGACACGACGATTTATTTTCCGAATATGAACGACAAGCAGCAGGTGGTCGACAGCACGGCTCTCAATAACGGCGGCCGGGTGCTGGCCTTCCAGATCTGGGGCGACAAGATTACAGCAGTGCTTAAGCCGATTCTTATCGAATTGTCGGATATTTCTTGCTGCAATTAATTCAACAACTTCCTGTTGCCGGGCGAGGTAAGAAACTGTCAAAAAATTACTTGTGCAGATTGCGCCGGACTTTTGCGGGTCGCTCGATTCCACGAGCGGAACTTGGAAGATCGCAAAATTTCGGCGCAATCTGTGCAGTTTGTTACTTACACCTTCGCGTTTCAGCTTGGCGTTCGGATAGCGTTGCTATTTCTGGACAGATCCTAAGTAAGCGGTTCCCTGAGCGGCAGCAGTTTTTCCGGCAGCAGGCGCACCCAAACCGTAACGTCCGGCAAAATACCGTATTTCGCCGCTAAATCTTCCCATTCTTTATTTGGCATTTCCACACGAAGCGTGGAAAATTCATCGCTAAACGTAGTGGCATCGCCACCTGCTTCACGTTCAGCCTCCACAAGAATGATGGAAGAAAATGTATCTTCAATAATATTGCGCAGGCGGCAGGGAATGACATTGTCCAAATTCGCGTCCTCTGCCGGCCTGAATTCGATATAATGCGCACGGTACCCTACATAACAAAGATCAGGCGGCAAATCTGCCGCTGTTTTCAAAACCGCGCCCCAATCAGAAGCCAGGAGAGTGCGATCATCCAGGCGTCGCGCGCGGGAAAAGTTTTTGCAGCCCGTGATGCGCGCCGCAGAAATGGTTTCCGGGTTCTGCATCAGATCGGCCCGCTCTCGCAGCACGTCAATCCTGCCGTCATGAAGCACCGCGACACGCGAACAAAGGCGGTAGGCTTCGTCCCGGTCATGCGACACGAAGAGGGTCGTTCCGTGAAAAGCGCTGATAACAGTCATGAGCTCTTTTTCGGTTTGCCATTTCAAATAGGAGTCCAGCGCGGAAAACGGTTCATCCAGCATCATGATCTCCGGTTGGCTGGCCAGGATGCGCGCCAGCGCCACTCGTTGCTGCTGCCCGCCGGAAAGCTGCGGCGGATAGGCTTTTTCCAAGCCGGTTAAAAAAAAAGCCCGGATTTTCTCCGCGACTATGGCCGCTCGCTCGGAACGGGGAAGTCTGACGCCGACCGCGATGTTCTCTTCCACGGTCATATGAGGAAAAAGCGCGTAATTTTGAAACAAATACCCGACCCGCCTTTCGCGCGGCGGGATATTTATCCCGCGCCGCGAGTCAAACAGTACGCGCCCGTTCAATTCGATCATTCCCGCGTCCGGAGTCTCCACTCCGGCAATGCATTTCAGCGTCATGCTTTTGCCGCAGCCCGAAGCGCCAAGCAGCGCCAGCACTTCGTTGCCCGCCTCGAATTCCATACGCAGGCGGAACTGCCGCAGTTCCTTGCTTATATTCAGCTTCAACGTCATAGCACGGCCCCCTGACCGGAGCGGCCTCTTTTTTCCTGACGGCTCGTCCAGCGGTTCATAAGATAAATGCTTACAAATGAGATAGCCATTATCACTATGACCCATTTATATGCCATCGCGCGATTGTTATTGGAAACTGCTGTATATACGGCGAGTGACATGGTCTGGGTTCGCCCTGGAATATTGCCGGCCAGCATCGTTGTCGCCCCGAATTCTCCCAGGGCGCGGGCAAAGGAGAGAATGGCGCCTGCGGCCACGCCCGGCCAGCAGAGCGGCAGCATGACGCGCAAAAAAATCCAGGCCTCCGAAGCGCCGAGTGTGCGCGCGGCATAGATGAGATTGGGATCCATCTGCTCAAATGCCCCACGCGTTGCCCTGTACATCAGCGGAAAGGAGACGACCGTCGCGGCGATGACCGCTCCCTGCCAGGTAAAAACAACCGACCAGCCCAAGGTCGCCAGCGTTTGTCCGAACAGGCCGTTTTTGCCGAACAGGAGCAGAAGAAAAAAGCCCACCACTGTCGGCGGCAATACCATCGGCAGCGTAAACAAGCCGTCAACCACGCCTTTCAGACGATCGAGCCGGAGTACCAGCCGCGCGGCGACGATGCCGAGGAAAAAAGTGATCATCGTCGCGCAACCGGCTACCTTGACAGAAATCCAAAGAGGCGATAAATCCATTTGTTCAGTTACTCGGCTATCGCGAAGCCGGCTTCTTCAAAAACCGCTGCGGCTTCCGCGGAACCGAGGTAATCGACAAAGGCCTGAGCTTCATCGTATGTGGTCGTCCGATCCAGGATGGCCACCGGGTAGACCACGGGCTGATGGCTGCCGGCCGGGGCTTCGCAGACCACCGTCACTCCGTCCGTGGAGGCGGCGTCGGTCGCGTAAACAATCCCGCAGTCCGCATCGCCGGTTTCAACCACCGTCAGCACGGCCCGCACATTGGTGCCGAAAGTGGCTTTCTCTTTGACCTGCTCCCAGAGGCCGAGCGTAGTGTATATTTCCTCCGTGTACTGCCCCACCGGGACGGAGGATTCCCCTATGGAAATAAATCCCACCTTATCGGTCACTGCGTCCTCAAACGAAGTGATTCCTTTGTCGGAGCCGCTGGGCACGACCATGACCACTTTGTTTTCAAGCAGGTTTTTCCGCGTGCCCTCCATCAGGAGACCCGCTTCCTCCAAGGCGTCCATCTGTTTTTGGGCGGCGGAAATGAAAACATCCGCCGGGGCGCCTTCTTCAATCTGGGTTTGCAGGGTGCCGGAAGAATCCAGCGTGAAAGTGAGCGTCACATGCGGCGCGACGGCTTTGTACTTCTCCTGCAGGATGGCCGCCACGTCCGTCAGACTGGCGGCAGCGGAAATCATCAGTTCGACCGGCTCTTTTTCCGCTTCCGGCGTGGGCGGCGGCGTGGATGCGGGCGGTGTGGTGGCGGCGGGCGCCCCGCAGCCGGCCAGCAGAGCGAATACCAGAATACAGGCGAAGAGCGCGGCTTTTTTG
>JAISQG010000006.1 GCA_031274335.1 Gracilibacteraceae bacterium | reverse complement strand
ACGGACGACCATGCCGTGGCGCGTGGCCAGCAAAACGTCGTCCTGTCCGCGTGTCAGGCGCACTCCGATCAATTCGTCATCCTCGTCGAGCGTCAGGGCGATGAGCCCGGCGCTTCTCTGCGTGTCGTATTCAGAAAGTTTTGTCTTTTTGACGACGCCTTTTTTGGTCGCTGCCAGGAGATAGTCCTCTGTGCCGAACTCGCGCACCGGCATCGTCGCCGCTACTTTTTAATCCTGCGACAGGTTGAGCAAATTGATGATGGCCGTGCCCTTGGCCGTGCGGCCGGCCTCCGGCACCTCGTGCGCCCGCAGGCGGTACACCTTGCCCTTCGTGGTGAAAACGAGCAGGTAATGATGGGTGGAGGCGATGAACAGATTCTCGACGAAATCATTTTCCCCGGTCGTCATGCCCTTGACGCCGACGCCGCCCCGTTTCTGGCTGCGATAGGTCGTGAGGGGCAGGCGCTTGATATAGCCGCGGTTCGTGATGGTGATGACCACGTCTTCGTCGGCGATCAAATCCTCGATTTCCATTTTGCTCGTGTCGAGTGCGATGACTGTGCGCCGGGGATCGGCAAATTTTTCCCGGATCTCCAGCAATTCCGCCTTGACGATGCCGCGCACCATTTTTTCCGAGGCCAGCACGGCTTTGAGGTAAGCGATTTCATCCTGGAGCTTCCGGTACTGCTCGTCGAGCTTTTCGCGCTCCAGCCCTGTCAGGCGGCCCAAGCGCATGTCCAGGATGGCGCCGGCCTGGATTTCCGAAAAACTGAATTCCCGCATCAGGCTGTCCCGCGCCGTCTGGTTGTCTCGCGACGCTTTTATGATGGCGACGATGGCGTCGATATGGTCACACGCGATGCGCAGGCCCTCGACGATATGCGCTTCCGCCTCCGCTTTTTTCAGGTCATGGCGGCTGCGGCGCTCAATGATGTCTTTTTGGTGCAGGATAAAACATTCCAGCGCCTGGCGCAGCGTGAGCAGCCGCGGCGCGCCGTCCACGAGCGCCAGCATGTTGATGCCGAAAGCATCCTCCATCTGCGTGTGCTTGTACAAAAGGTTCAGCACGACCTGCGGGTTGGCGTCGCGGCGCAATTCCATGACGACGCGGATGCCGTTGCGGTTCGACTCGTCCCGCAGATCGGAGATGCCGTCGATTTTTTTCTCATGGATGAGTTCGGCGATTTTTTCCACGAGCTTTGCTTTGTTCACCATGTAGGGGATTTCCGTGACGACGATTTGCACACGCCCGGATTTCTCCAACGTCTCTATATTGGCGCGAGCACGCATTTTGACGCTGCCGCGGCCCGTGGTGTAAGCCTTTTCTATGCCCTCCACCCCCATGATCAGGCCGGCTGTGGGAAAATCCGGCCCTTTGACCAGGCGGAGCAAATCGCGGACAGAAGGCTCAAAATCAGGATTTTCCTGGCCGTCGAGCAGATAAATCGCCGCGTCAATCACTTCGCCCAGATTGTGGGGCGGGATGTTTGTCGCCATGCCCACCGCGATGCCGGACGAGCCGTTGACGAGCAGATTGGGGAATTTGGCTGGCAAAACCGTCGGTTCCTCGGTTTTTTCATCGTAATTGGGCATGAAATCGACGGTTTCTTTTTCCAAATCCGCCAGCATGTACATGGCCAGGGGCGCCATGCGCAATTCCGTGTAACGCATGGCGGCGGGCGAGTCCCCGTCCACGGAGCCGAAATTGCCGTGGCCGTCCACGAGCGGATAGCGCGAGGCAAACTCCTGCGCCATGCGCACGGTGGCGTCATAGATGGACGAGTCGCCGTGCGGGTGGAATTTGCCCATGCAGTCGCCGACGAGGCGGGCCGCTTTGCTGTAAGGCTTGGACGGGGTCATGCCCG
The DNA here is from genome assembly GCA_031274335.1 of Gracilibacteraceae bacterium. Lineage (GTDB taxonomy): Bacteria > Bacillota > Desulfitobacteriia > Desulfitobacteriales > Syntrophobotulaceae > JAIRRL01. Next base: position 2,178 of record JAISQG010000006.1, on the reverse strand, counting down.
CTTCGTGCAAAGTATAAAGAATGCGCCGGTGCACCGGCTTCAGGCCGTCGCGCGCGTCAGGCAGCGCCCGGCTGATGATGACGCTCATGGAATACTCCATGAACGATTTTTTGAGTTCTTTTGCCACCTCGACCGGCAGAATTCTGCCGGAGGATGCTTCCGTGTCCATAGAAACCTCCTTGTTCAGGACCCCGCTGTCTGTGTGTCAGGCGGCGGAAAAAAGAGAGGCTCTCCCTCTCTTTTCCGCAGAATTCCTCAGTCGATCATGTATGGCAGCAGGGCTATGGCGCGGGCCCGTTTGATAGCCACGGTCACCTGGCGCTGATGCTTGGCGCAGTTGCCGGAAACGCGGCGCGGCATTATTTTGCCCCGCTCGGCCGTGATAAATTTTTTCAGGCGCGCGATGTCTTTGTAATCGATGCCTTCCGCTTTGCTGACGCAAAATTCGCAGACTTTGCGGCGTGTGCGCCGAGAGCGCTCTCTTTTGCCGCCGTTTACATTCGCCACGAAACATCCTCCTTTCTATTTTTGGAAATATTTAGATTTTTTGGATTAAAAAGGAATGTCGTCTTCTACGCTGACTTCGACAAAAGCCCCAAAATCGTCGCCGGACGGCGCGCTTTTGGACCCGGCGGCGGAACCGCCGTCCTTCGGGCTGAGAAAGCGCACGTTGTCTGCCACTACCTCGGTCATCCAGCGCCGCTGCCCGCTGTTGTCGTCATAGGTGCGGATTTGCAGGCGGCCGTCTACGGCGGCCAGCTTGCCTTTGCTCAAATAATTCGCACAATGCTCAGCCTGCTGGCGGTAGACAACGATGGTGATAAAATCTGTCTCCCGCTGACCGTCCTTGTTTTTGAAGGAGCGGTCCACCGCGAGCGTGAACTGGGCCACCGCCACGCCGGTGGGAGTGTAGCGCAGTTCAGGGTCTTTGGTCAGGCGGCCGATAAGAACGATACGGTTTAACATGCGATCCTCCTGTTACAGTTGCTCCGCGTGATTATTCTCATTTTCTCATCGCTATTCCGCGCGCGTCGTCAGAAAGCGGATGACGCTGTCGGATATTTTCATGATCCGCTCCAGCTCCGCCGGCACAGCGGCTTCGCCCGCGAAATTCATGAGGACGTAGTAGCCGTCCTTGAATTTGCGCACTTCGTAGGCCAGCCTTCTTTTGCCCATCGCTTCCACTTTAAGGTCGCTGCCGCCGGCGGTTCGCACCACCTCGCTCATTCTGTCCACAACGGCTTTTGTGGCCTCTTCCTCCAAATCGGGACGAATGATAAACATGACTTCGTAATTCTGCATTTTTTGCACCTCCCCTCGGATTGACAGCCCCGCCACAGGGCGGAGCAGGGATTAGCCGCCGGGCTGATCCGTCAGCTCCGGCTGACCGTCGGCGGCTGAAGCTCACCGCTGACAATTAACTGATATATTGTACCACTTTGCTCGCGCAAACGCAAGAGGCCCGAGAGTCTGGGGTGTACGTCGTAAAAATAAATGTTTCTGTTCAGACCAGTACAACGAACTGTTTAACGGCGTCAGACTCCGCGAGTGCGATGGCAACCACCTTACGTTCGGCGGCATTTCGCCGGAGATAGAATTAAAACGGCACCAGCTTAACGCGGTAGCCCGTATTCTCTATGGCGGCAACACGCTGCTCGCGCACGTCGTAGGCGCGGGCAAGACATTTGAAATGGCCGCCGCCGCGATGGAAGCGAAGCGGCTCGGACTGGCGCACAAGAGCCTGTTTGTCGTTCCGAACCATTTGACGGAGCAATGGGCGGGTGAGTTTCTGCGGCTGTACCCCTCCGCGAATATCCTTGTCGCGAAGAAAAAAGACTTTGAAATGCGCAACCGCAAGAAATTCTGCGCCAAAATCGCCACGGGCGACTACGACGCGGTGATAATCGGGCATAGTCAACTGGAGAAAATCCCGCTCTCGAAAGAACGGCAAGAACGTTTATTGCGGGAGCAATTGGACGAAATTGAGGACGGCATCCGTGAGCTGAAAGACAGCAACGGCGAGCGTTTCTCGATTAAGCAACTGGAAAAAACCAAGCGCAGCCTTGAAGTCAGGCTCTCGAAATTGTTTGACGCAAAGAAGCGCGACGATGTGGTGACGTTCGAGGAACTCGGTGTGGATAGGCTGTACGTCGATGAGGCGCATAATTTCAAAAACTT
>JAISQG010000253.1 GCA_031274335.1 Gracilibacteraceae bacterium | reverse complement strand
ACCGCTGGTGTTTCTTTTGCTGCGCGAAAACGCCACCGTGACGGTCTGCCATTCGCGGACTCCCGATCTCGGCCACTTGACGTGCCAGGCCGAAATCCTGATCGCGGCGGCGGGCCGGGCCGGATTGGTGACGCGGGAAATGGTGCGGCCGGGGGCGGCGGTCGTCGATGCCGGATTGAGCGCCACGCCGGACGGCATGCGCGGAGACGTGGATTTTGCCGGCGTCAGTGAGGTGGCGGGCTGGATTTCGCCTGTGCCGGGGGGAGTGGGCGCCCTGACGACGGCCATATTGCTGGGCAATGTGCTGAAAGCGGCGGCTAAGGCCGCTGATGGGTAATGTGTTATGAGCGCGGAATTTTCGTTTGACTGGACGCTGGACGAGTTTTTGACGCGGGCAGCCAGCAGCGCGCCGACGCCGGGCGGCGGCAGCATTGCGGCTTATACGGCGGCGATGGGCTTTGCCATGCTGTGCATGGTGGCTAATTTGAGCATAGGCCGGAAAAAAGACCGGGAATCGACGGAAGAAACGACCATGTATGAAGGCGAGGCGCGCCGCGTTCTGCGCGAAGCCGATGCGGGTGCGGCGCGGGCCAAAGAGGGCGTTGCCGCGGATATACGCGTGTTTGAGGATTACATGCGGGCGTATAAATTACCGCGGAAAACCCCGGAGGAGGCGGCGACGCGGCGTCAGGAACTGGACGCCGCCGCGCGGGCCGCCGCGCAAGTCCCGCTCAGCCTGGCGCGGGACTGCGCGGCCGGCCTGCGCCTCGCCGTCGCTTTGGCGCCCGTCGGCAACAAGGGCGCCCTAAGCGACGTCGGTGTCGCCGCCTGCCTCCTGGACAGCGCACTGCAATCCGCGATTTTAAGCGTGGACATCAACCTGGGGGAAATCAGCGACCCGACTTTCACGGAACCTATCCGGCAGGAGCGGGAAAAGCTCTTGCGCGAAAGCGAAGCCCTGCGCGCGGAAACCCTTCGCTATATGGCCCATTTGTCACAATAACCCAAAAAGGTATAAAAATGGAAAAAGAAGTTCTGGCCGAATTGGCCGCCGCGGACAGGATAGTGATTCTGGGCGGAAGTTTTGACCCCGTGCACAACGGCCACCTCGCGGCGGCGGCGGCGGCACGGGAGAGTCTGGCTCCCTGCGGCGTGCTTTTTGTGCCGGCGGCGTTTTCTCCCTTTAAAACGCACGGAGCCGGCGCTCCGGCCGCGGAACGCCTGCGCATGGTCAGGCTGGCCGCGGCGGGCTGGGAAGGGTTTTTTGTCACGGGGCTGGAGCTGGAACGCGGCGGACCCAGTTTCACGGTGGACACGCTCCGCCGGATCAAGGCTTTGTTGCCGCGCCCGGAATTGTGGCTGGCGGCGGGAACGGACGCCCTGGCCGATTTGCCGGCCTGGAAGGGGGCGGACGAAATAAAACGTCTGGCCCGCCTGGTTTGTGTGCGCAGGCCCGGTTATCCGCCGGCGGAACTAGCCGGCTGGGAGGTCAAAAATATTGACGTGAGGACGCCGGATGTTTCCTCGTCGCTGATCCGCGCGCGCGCGCGGGACGGGGCCGCGCTGACCGGACTGGTGCCGGAAGCGGTGGAACGGCACATCGCGGCTGAAGGGTTATATCGCTCATGAAAGCGGGACTCTTTTTTATGGCTATGGCGGGCGTGCTTTGGAGCACGTCGGGGGTATTCGTCAAATACCTCAGCTGGTCGCCGCTTTCCATCGCCTGCGTTCGCAGCCTTCTGGCCGCCGCTCTGCTTTTGCTTTACGGCTGGAAGCGCGGCCGGCTCAAGTTCCAATGGTCAAAATCGATTGTCGTCGCGGCTTTATGCCTGATGGCGACGATGAGCCTTTATATTTCCGCCATCAAGCTGACGACCGCCGCTAACGCCATCCTGCTTCAGTACACGGCTCCGGCTTTCATTGTGCTTTATGCCTCGCTGTATCGGCGCGCGAAGCCCCAGATATTGGAGATAATTACCTGCTCCCTTATTTTTGCCGGCGTCGCCTTGTTTTTTCTGGACAAACTCGGCGGCGGACATTGGACGGGCAATCTTCTGGGCCTGCTCTCCGGCGTAACTTTTGGCGGCGTGTGTTTTGCCAACACGCTGAAGGACGCCAATCCGCTGGCCTCAACGATCCTTGGCAATATCGCTCTCGTCGTGCTTCTGCCGTTTGTTTTTATGGACGAAGCGGTGGCGGCGGCCGGCTGGCAGGAATGGCTTGTGATGGCGCTGCTCGGTGTTTGCCAGCTTGGAGGCGGCTACCTGTTTTTTTGCGAGGGAATCACTCGCGTGCCGGCCTTCACGGCGGCGGTGGTGGCGACGATCGAGCCGATTCTGGCGCCGGTCTGGGTGTTTTTGGTCGTGGGGGAAAGGCCCGGTCGGCTTTCCCTGATCGGCGGCGTGTTTGTCGTCGTCGTGATCGCGCTTTATAACGTTTTGCTGGCGCGGCGGGAAAAAGCGGAAAACATTATGTTCTGGCCCGCGTTGTGGGCGGGAAAACTGACGGCTGTGCTGCTCAAACTGACGGGGCGGCGCGCTACCACCTGGCCGGGAGCGGTCGCCCGCCGGATCTGCCCGCGCCTGCCGGCCCGCCTCGGGGCCGCTTATCCTGACGGCGTCATAGTCGTCACGGGCACAAACGGCAAAACCACCACGAACAATATCCTGGCCGCCATCGTCGCCGCGGCGGGCAAAAAAGCGGCTTTTAACAGCGAAGGCGCCAATATGCTGAACGGCATTTGCGCGGCCCTGCTCCGGGACGCGACGTGGCGGGGGGGCGCACGCGGGGATATTTTGCTCGCGGAGGTGGATGAAGGCAGTTTGCCGGAGTTTTGCCGGGTGATGCCG
>JAISQG010000237.1 GCA_031274335.1 Gracilibacteraceae bacterium | reverse complement strand
GCACTCATGGGTGCCGTAGACTGAATCAGCGGAAACTGACGGCCTTTCAGGCGGCACCATTTGAGAGGGGGTGAATATATGAAATTGAGAAAAACAGTGATTTTGCCTGCTTTGATTCTGCTGCTGTTTATCGCGCCGGCACCGGCTTTTTCCGCGGCGCACAGCTCATGGAACGAAGTCGTGGACGAAATGGCGGCTGTTTGCGATTCGGCCTACGCGATCTACATCACGGGCGATATCGCCGGCGCCAAGGCCGAGGTCGATGTGGCCTACTACAGCTACTATGAAAAACTGGGGTTTGAAAAAACCGTCATGGCCTACGTTTCCGGCGACCGGGCCGCCCAGGTGGAATACCAGTTCAGCCTGATCAAAAAAGCCATGACAGCGGGAGAGGAAAACGGTGCCATCCGAACGGATCTGGACACGCTGGTGCGGTATTTGCGCGAGGACGCCAACCAATTGGACGGCAAGGAGGAAAGCGCGGCCGCTGTTTTTATCGCAGCGCTTTTCATCATTTTGCGCGAAGGCTTTGAGGCCATTATCATCGTCGGGGCGATTATCGCCTATTTGGTCAAAAGCGGCCACAAAGAGCAGACTGCCCCGGTGTACTGGGGGTCGCTCATCGCCTTGGGGGCGAGCGTGGTGATGGCATTCATCCTGAACGCGCTGGCCGGCGCCAACGGCGCGAAGCAGGAGGTTGTGGAAGGCGTGACGATGCTCATTGCCGTCGCCGTGCTGTTCTATGTCAGCAACTGGATGATGGGCAAGGCGGAGGCCGACGCCTGGAGCGGTTACATTGAAGGGAGGGTGCAAAGTTCCATTGCCAAGGGCAGCGTGATCTCACTTGCTTTCGCGGCGTTTCTTGCCGTTTTCCGCGAAGGGGCGGAAGTGATTCTGTTTTATCAGGCGTTGCTTATGGACACGGACACGTACAAGAACATGATTTGGATCGGCCTGGGGGTCGGTTGCGTCGCGCTTGTCGCCGTTTACATCGCCATCAGGGTATTGAGCCTGCGGCTACCGCTGAAACCGTTTTTCCTCGGCACCAGTGTGCTTTTGTCCGTTATGGCGATTTCCTTTATCGGCTCCGGAGTTAAGGAACTGCAGGAAGGCAACGCCGTCAGCGTTACGCCGGTGGGGGGCATTACCTCCGTGGATCTGCTTGGGATTTATCCGACAATGGAGACACTGATTCCGCAAATCATCCTTTTGGCCGTCACAGTGGTGACTTTTGTCATCCAAATCAGCAAATGGAAGATGAATAGACCAGCGAAAATTTAGGAGGTAATCGAAAATGAAGAAGGCTTTCACGATTCTGTTTGTTACGCTGCTGGCCCTGGCCACGCTTGCCGCCTGTGGCGGAACGCCCGCAGCCACGACTCCTCCCGCGTCCACGACCCCTCCGGCCAGCGAGCCTCCGGAGTCAGGCCCGGCGCCCGGTGAAGTGGCCGGTTTTGAAGAATTCCCCCTGGGCGACGACATTGAGCTCGGCCCGCTGAATGTAGCCGGCGTTTACTTCCAGCCCGTCGATATGGAGCCGGCCGGCAACAGCCTGCCCGCCTCCCAGTCCGACATGCATCTGGAGGCGGACATTTCCGCCCTGGCCGGCAATGACCTCGGCTATGGCGCCGGAGATTTTGTGCCGAACCTGACCGTCAAATATGAATTGGAAGCCGAAGACGGCAGCATCACCGAAGGGAATTTCATGCCGATGAGCGCGAGCGACGGCCCGCATTACGGCGCCAATGTCAAATTCCCGGGGGCCGGAATGTATAAAGTCCGTTTCATCATTGAGAACCCCGAAGCGCAGGGCTATCTCCTGCATGTGGATCAGACGACCGGCGTGCCCGGCAAATTCTGGACCGAGCCGCTTGTGGCCGAATGGGACTTTGATTTCGTGCCGCGCACCTGGTAAAAATTTACGGGTTGAGGTTTAGGACGGGGCTGTGAAACAGCCCCGCGCCCGCTTGCCGGGTCGGAGGCGCTATGCTGCAATATCTCATATTGGTTGTGCAAAACCTGCTGGGCACTATTATCCTGCTGGCCATGATTTTCGCCATGGAATACAGAGGCATCGGCACGGAAACGCCGGCACGGAAGAAAGCTCTTATGGCCGCTTGCGGCGTGGGGACTCTTTTTGCCCTTGCGCTGGCGGTGCTGAGGCGCACGACCAATCTTATTAACAGAGAATTCTGGAATTTCGGCGTTTTGTCCGTGGCGATCGTGGCGGCCATTTTATATGTGGCGGCCATTTGGCGTCTGCGGGACGGGGAAACGGGCGGAAGCCGTATTTTTAATAATATTTACCGGCTAACTGCGGTGCTGCTTTGCGCCTCTTTGCCCTTTTACGCGCTGCCGGATATTTTTATGTATCCGGCGGAATTCGTTCTGGCGGGTGAAAGCGTCCTCAGCACGGATTTTCTTTTCAAATTCATCGGCTACGCGGCGGGGCTTCTGCTCGTCCTGGTAACGGGCTGGTCGCTGTTCCGGGCATCCGGGCATCTGGCGGGCCGCCCGGCCCGGCTGCTGCTCATCGTCGGGCTGGCTGTCAATATCGTCAACCAGGCCGCGGCCATTTTGCAGTTTTTGTACGCCCGCCGCCTGATTCCGACACCCCGGGCCCTGTTTAGGGTTCTGACGCAAATTGCCAATCACCACGACTTTTTCCTCTACGCGCTCATGGCGATCACCTTCGCCGTCCCGCTCATCATCTGGCGGCAAAGCCTCAAAACGCGGGAGGACTTTGCCAATCCGGCTGAGAAGCGGAAAAGCCGGGCCTCGGCCCGCCGGCGCCGGCGCTGGGGCGCCGTGATCATCCTGGGTTACGCGCTGGCCGTTCTCTGTCTGACGGCGGTGAAGGCTTACGATGAAAAAGAGGTCGTTCTTTCGCCCGTGGAGCCGATGGAAATCATCGGCGCGGAAATCGTCATTCCGGCGGAAAGAATCAATGACGGACACTTGCACCGTTTTGTCTACACGGCTTCCAACGGGACGGGGGTGCGCTTCATCATCATCA
>JAISQG010000203.1 GCA_031274335.1 Gracilibacteraceae bacterium | reverse complement strand
GCCCAATACATTGCGATGCGTACAATGGAGTGGCCTGACGCTTTCCTTGAAACAGATGTTGGCGTAAAAAAGGCACTTGAACCCCTCAAATCAAAAGAATTGCTCAAAATGGCGGAAGCTTGGCGGCCGTGGCGCAGCTATGCAACGATAAACCTTTGGAACTCGCTGTAATTCCGGAACTTAAATCGCTATCGTGATATTGAAGTAGAAATTACTTCTTTATCACAATAGCACGAAGAATGGCGCGGCCTCCGAGCCGCAATCTGCTCCATGCTGCATATTTCGCCGAAGCAAGCTGATCAGTTTATAACTATTCTTTGCCTACAAATTTGTCGCACACCCTAAAAACAAGTGTGCAGTGCCGGCAGGATTGAGGATTGATCGATTAAAAGTTTTTGCATTTGACTAAACCGGCTTTATAGGTTATTCTAGAGAGTAACACGCAGGCTCCGCTTCCCGCCGGCAAAGTCCGGCGCCGGCGCGAGCATCGGAAAGTGAGGTCGCAAACATGGGAAACACCATTGAGAACGATTTGGGCCGGATCGACATCTCAGAAGAAGTGGTAGCCAATTTGGCCGGCTCCGTGGCTATTGAGTGTTACGGGTTGATTGGCATGTCGCCCCGGAAGATCACGGACGGGATGGTGGGGCTGTTAAAGAGGGAAAACTTGTCCCGCGGCGTGGAAGTGAAAATAGAAGGCGGCAGCGTCGTCGTTGATCTTTACGTGGTCGTGGGATATGGCATCAAAATTTCGGAAGTGGCGGCTAATGTGATGGAGCGAGTGAAATACACCCTGGAATCCTCCACAAAGCTGAAAGTGGCCGAAGTGAATGTGAACGTGCAGGGCGTCAGATTTTTGGCATAGCGGAGGAAGAAAAGTGGTGACAAAGAAAACTTTTGTGCTCAGCGGCGTGCATTTCAAAAAACTGCTCTTGGGCGGCGCGCAAATGCTGGAGCAGCAAAAAAAAGAAGTGGATGCCCTGAATGTTTTTCCCGTGCCGGACGGAGACACCGGCACGAACATGTTTCTCACCTATCGCTCGGCGGTGGACGCCGCGCTCAAGGCCGACGGGGGAACGATCAGCGAGGTGGCGCGGGAAGCGTCGGGCGGATCGCTGATGGGGGCGCGCGGCAACTCCGGCGTCATCCTGTCGCAGATAATGCGCGGGCTGGCGCGGGGTTTTGACGGATTGCGCGAGGCCAGCGCCATTGCCTTGGCCAACGCCCTGCAAGCCGGAGTGGACACCGCTTACCGGGCTGTGATGAAGCCGGTCGAGGGCACGATCCTGACCGTGGTGAAGGAAATGGCTAAAGGCGCGCTGAACAGCGCCCGCGCCGGCGAAGAAGACGTTGCGAATGTGCTGCGTGCGGCGATTTGGGCGGGAGAAAGCGCGCTGGCCCGCACGCCGGAGCTTTTGCCCGTACTGAAACAAGCCGGGGTGGTGGATGCCGGCGGCAAGGGGTTGCTCGTTATCGCGAGCGGCTGGCTGGCCGTGCTGGAAGGCAAGGAAATAGCACTGCCGGCGCCTGCCGCGGAGACGGAGGCACTCACGCCGCCCGAGGCGCAGGGCATTACAAAAATAGAAGATTTAGAATTCCCATACTGTACAGAATTTTTGGTCAAGGGGAGCGGACTCGACCCGGACGCGATGCGGCACTCACTCACGGACAGGGGGGACTGCCTGCTCGTAGTCGGGACGGACGAAGTGGTCAAAATCCACATTCACACGAAAAACCCCGGCGAAATCCTGGCTCTCGCGATTCAGTCCGGCAGTCTGCACAATGTGCAAATCAGCAATATGCTCTCCCAGAACGAAGCCATCGCGCACGAGCGCAGGGAACAGGCCAAGCTGGCGGCGGGCGCGGCCGGAACGCCGGCAGAGGAGGATTTGCCGGTGGTGGACCGGGAATACGGGTTTGTGGCTGTGGCTATGGGCGAAGGGATCGCGGAGGTTTTTCAGAGCCTCGGCGTCGATCAGATCGTGACGGGCGGCCAGACGATGAATCCCAGCGCGCGGGATCTGGCGGAAGCCGCGCGCCTTGTTCCGGCCCGGCATGTTTTCATTTTGCCGAATAACAGCAATATCATCATGGCGGCCGGTCAGGTGGGCGAGCTGGTGCGCGAGCGGGAGATACATGTCATCCCCACCAAATCGGCGCCGCAGGCCGTGGCCGCGCTGGTGGCCTATAACCCGGACACCGGCGTAGAAGAAAACAGCGCAGCCATGACGGCGGCGACAGGCGAAGTGCTTTCCGGCGAAGTGACATATGCCGTGCGCGATTCTTATTTTGACGGGATTAGCATTCGCGCGGGTGATATACTCGGCATAGCCGAAGGAAAAATTGTCGCGGCTTGCGCCGGCCCCGAGGAAGCCGCTCTGCGGGTGCTGGAGGAAATGGCCTGGCGGGAACGGGATGTCATCACCATTTTTTACGGAGAAGAGACGACGGCGGAAGCCGCCCGGCGGCTGACGGAACGCCTGGAGGCGGAAAACGCCGACGTCGAGGTGGATGTGCACGACGGAAAACAGCCGCTTTATTACTATATCCTGGGCGTGGAATGAGAAGCTGCCCACGAGGTTCCTGAACCGGGCGGCGATGCTTTGGAGTTCACAGCATGGACGTGAGCAGCGTGGATCGCGCCCTGCTTGCCGAACAGAAGCAGGGTTATCTGAATACGGGCGCGTGGGAAGGCTTTCATGCCTTTATTTTGAGTGCGCTGGCCGAATGTGGCGCCGCGCTTCTGCCGGAGCAAGCCGCCCGACTGGCGGAGCTGGCGGAAAAATACGGCGAGGCCAGCCCCTGGGAAAGGCGCGCTCTTTGGAGCGAAATCAGCCGGGAGTGGCGGGATGCTTTGCCGGCGGTGCAAACATGGGCGGCGGAAAAACGGCCTCCGGCACCGGCCAGGCCGTCCGCGCCCCCGGCAGCCAAACCGGCCGCCGCGCCGGAACCGGCGGAGAAA
>JAISQG010000143.1 GCA_031274335.1 Gracilibacteraceae bacterium | reverse complement strand
AGCGGCCCGCCACCAGCAATCCGACGACCATAAGCAGCGCGAAGACAAGATAAGCGCCCGTCGGGCCGACAGCCCTGACGCTCCAGCCGGCAAGGGCCGCCCCGAGCAGGCCTCCGCCTTCGCCGCTCCGGCCCAGGGACATTATTTCCTCGAACGAGAGTCCTGCCGACGCGCCAAGATGCAACACGCCCTCCAGCCCAAGCCAGACAAGGGTGAGACCGCTGAGGCGCCAGAACATTTCGCCTTTTTTACCGCCCATAAGCGTGATTCCGGCCGCCGCCACCAGGATGTACAATCCGGCGCCGCCGAGACCAAAGGCCAAGCGGAGTCCGCGAGTCATATTTTCGCCTAAAACGCCGGAGTCCAAGGCAAACAGCAAAACAAAGCCGATGCCGGCGATGCCGATGAGCATGATCCCCGGCACGACACGGTTCAAAACTTTTGTGTTGTCGTCAATTTTTGATGATGCGCTTTTTTTCCCGCGCTGCGCCACAGTTTACTCCCGGTTGTCGCTGATGTTATCACAATGTTCTAATTTGACATTTCCATTATACATGAGAAAAGATGTACACGCAATAGCATTTTGCCCAAAGGCGCAGATTTTGGCGATCGTTTCAGTGTCATCCCGCACTCGTCTGTCCGCCTTCACTTGATTTGATATTTCCGCTGAACTGTGATATAGTAGCGCATTGAACGGAATTTCCGTCATAATTATGACCCGGAGACTCGCGGGCGGCTCCGCAGAACGAGCATTCCGGCACGGCAGGAAAAAATGAAGTTGAAACTGACAGACGGCGCCGCCGGCGCGAACATGGCTTTCGCCATAAAACTGTTCATGGCAATCACCGCGTTCGTCGGCTTGGCGATGGGTTTCAGCGATGCCCTGTTGGCCAATTATTTTAAGGACGCTTATGATGTCAACGCCCAGCAGCGCGGTTTTATCGAATTTCCGCGCGAAATGCCGGGGGTGCTGGCGATATTTGTCATCGCCGCGCTGGCCGGTCTGCGCGACATTCGCACAGCTTTGGCCGCCCACGCTCTAACCGCCGCCGCCCTCATCGCTCTGGCTTTTTTGCGCCCGGCTTTCCCGGTGATGCTCATTTTCCTTTTTCTTTATTCTATGGGTGTACATATGTATCTGGCGCTCGGTGACAGCATCGCTCTTTCCCTGGCTCAAAAACAGAACATGGGCAGTATGCTCGGCCGCATCAACAGTGTGCGCATGGCTTTGTTCATGTTCGCGGGCGTCGTCACCTTTTTCGGCTTCCGCCGCGGATTGTTCGACTTCGAGACGCCTGTCGCCGTATTTTTGCTGGCCGCCGTTTGCCTGACGCTGGCCTGCCTGCTGTTTTTACTGCTTACGCGCATCGCTCCGGCGGGAGAAAACGGGCCGGCGCGTCGGAGCACAAAACTCGTTTTTCGCCGGGCTTATTTGCGTTACTATGTCATTTGCGCCCTGTTTGGCGGACGTAAACAAATAATGCTCGTATACAGTCCGTGGGTGCTTATTGACCTCTTGGATTTCGGGGCTGACACGATGTCCATTTTGTCCGTCGCGGGCGCGTTTATCGGCATTTTCTTCATGCCCTTGGTAGGCAGATGGATTGACCGCTTCGGCGTGCGCAACGTCATGATGGCGGAAGCGTTCGCCTTTATCTCCGTCTACATTGCTTACGGGTTTTTGAGCCGCTGGATCAGCCACAATGCCGTTGTGCTGACCGGCGCCGGCATGATGCTGGTCTATCTCCTGAACATCATTGACCGCATGTCGGCGCAATTCGCGATGGTGCGGGCCGTTTATTTGCGTTCCATCGCCCTCACGCCGGACGATGTGACGCCCTCGCTTTCGCTGGGCATGAGCCTCGACCATGTGATCGGGATCGCCTTTTCCTTCGTCTGCGGCACGATCTGGTACATCTGGGGGCCGGAATACGTGTTTCTGCTGGCTGGCATCCTTTCGCTGGCCAACCTCTTTGCTGCGCGTGGTATCGGCATCAAAGAGAGTTTTAGCGCCTGACTATTTCAAAAGAGATGATTGAATCGCCGGCTGTTCTCTGCTATAATCGGATTCAGGGAATTGATCCTAAAATACTAAGGACTTGTATGAAAATTCTACATTTTCATACAAGTCTATATGCAGAGGAGGCTACCCTGATAGAAACGCCACACGCGGCCGCGAATTTCATCCATGCGATCATTCGCGAAGATTTGAGGGAAAACAAAAACGGGGGGAGAGTGCATACGCGGTTTCCGCCGGAGCCGAACGGCTATTTGCACATCGGGCACGCCAAATCCATATGCCTGAATTTCGGCGCGGCCGTCGAATTTGACGGCAAATGCAATTTGCGTTTTGACGACACGAACCCGGCTAAAGAGGACACGGAATATGTGGACTCGATTCAGGAGGATGTCCGCTGGCTGGGTTTTGACTGGGAAGAACGTCTTTTCTACGCTTCGGATTATTTCCCCCAGCTTTTTGATCTGGCCTGCCGTCTGATTGAAAAAGGGCTGGCCTATGTGTGCGAATTGAGCGCGGAGGAAATACGGGCCTACCGCGGTACCCTGACGATGCCGGGGCGGGAAAGCCCTTACCGGGAACGGAGCGTTGAGCAAAGCCGGGATTTGTTCCTGCGCATGAAGGCAGGAGAGTTTCCCGGCGGCGCCATGGTGCTGCGGGCCAAAATCGATATGGCCTCGCCGAATCTCAACATGCGGGATCCGGTTATTTATCGCATTCTGCATCAGGAGCATCATCGCACCGGCGACAACTGGTGCATTTATCCGATGTATGATTTCGCCCACCCGCTTTCGGACGCTATAGAGGGGATCACACATTCCATCTGCACGATGGAGTTTGAGGATCATCGTCCGCTTTATGACTGGCTGATCGAAAACCTGATTGAAGAAAACCAGCCGAAGCAGTATGAATTTGCCCGCCTCGACTTGACGCGCACGGTGATGAGCAAGCGCAAATTGCGCCAGTTTGTGGAAGAAGGCGCGGTGTCCGGCTGGGACGATCCGCGGATGCCGACGATTTCCGGCTTGCGGCGGCGCGGCTACACACCGGAAGCCATCAGGGATTTTTGCGAACGGATCGGTGTGGCGAAAGCGAACAGTGTTGTGGATGTGGCTTTGCTGGAATATTGCGCGCGCGAGGATTTGAATCGGCGGGCTCCCCGGCGTATGCTCGTGCTTTCTCCGCTGAAAATAGTCATTGACAATTACCCGGCGGACAAAACGGAGTATCTGGAGGCCGAGAACCACCCGGATAACGCGGCGGCCGGCACGAGGCTGATTCCATTCGGGCGGGAGATTTATATTGAGCGGGAGGACTTCATGGAGGATCCGCCGAAAAAATATTTTCGCCTGCGGCCCGGCGGCGAAGTGCGCTTGAAACACGCTTACATCATCACCTGTACCAGTGTGGTCAAAGACGAAACCGGACGGGTGACCGAGGTGCATTGCCTTTATGACCCGTTGACCAAAAGCGGGGGAGTGAACGCCGGGCGCAAGGTCAAGGGGACCCTGCACTGGGTGGCGGCGCGGGAAGCGGTGGACTTGGAAGCGCGTCTTTATGACCATCTGTTGGCGGAGGAGCCGGCCGAGGCAACGGGCGGAAATGGGG
>JAISQG010000154.1 GCA_031274335.1 Gracilibacteraceae bacterium | reverse complement strand
GCTGGATTTTATCGGCAAGGATCTCGGCCCGGAAGGGATGCGTAAATCCGTGCTCGTGGTGGCCACATCGGACCAGCCGGCCATGATGCGCTCCAAATGCGCGGTTGTGGCCACGGCCATCGCCGAATATTTTCAGGACCGGGGCCGGGATGTGCTGCTGATGATGGATTCGCTGACCCGTTTTGCTATGGCGCAGCGGGAGATCGGCCTTGCGGTGGGGGAACCGCCCGTGTCCCGCGGCTATCCGCCGTCAATTTATGCGGATCTGCCCAAGCTGCTGGAGCGCAGCGGCAATTTTGCCCGCGGCTCGATCACGGGGATTTACACCGTGCTGGTGGAGGGGGACGACACGAACGAGCCGATCAGCGACACGGTGCGCGGCATACTCGACGGGCATATCATTCTCTCGCGCGCGCTGGCCCAGCGCAATCATTATCCGCCGATTGACGTCGGCATGAGCATTTCCCGCCTGATGAACGACATCGTGGATGAGAATCAGCTCCGGCTGTCCCAGAAAATGCGCGAATTGCTAGCTGTATATTATGAAAATTATGACCTCATCGCCATCGGGGCTTACAAAAAAGGTAGCAATCCGGCCGTGGACAAGGCGCTGCGCTATATCGGCCGCGTCAACGCCTTTTTGCAGCAGGAAATTGATGCGAGCTTCACTTATGAGGAAACGGCCGGACTCATGGCCGAGGTATTGGATGGTTAGGAATTGTCCGGAAATAATATATCATGTCTAAGGAGGGCGGAGGCGCGTGAGGAAATTCCTTTTTTCATTGGAGTCCGTGCTGAAATTGAAGGATCAGATGCTCACAGCAGCACAGACGGAACTCGGGCGTCTGAACGAGGCTATTGCCCGGCAGGAGGGGGCGGAGGCGGAAAACCGTCGGCAAAGCGCGGAAAACGACCGCGGTTGCGCCGAGGAACAGTGCGGGGGCTGCGACCCCAGGTTTATGGTCTGTTTCGCCGATTACCGCGACCAGCTTTACCGACAGCTTCTGCTGATACAGAAAAAGAAAGCGGCCCTGTTCAAGGACAGGGACGAGATCATAGAAAAAATCATCGGGCTGAAAGTGGAAATAGCGACCCTGGAGAAACTGAAGGAAAATGAATGGCTGGCCTACCAGGCGGAAACGCGCAAAGAAGAAGAACGCGCCGTCGAGGAATTTATCGGTTTCCGCCGCGTGGCGGGCAGCCTTTAAGCGATGAAAGGGGGTATGGAAACAAATGATAACCCAGACGACAGAAAGTGCGGGCGTACAGCAGACGGTGAGCAAGCCGGCCGCCGCCGGCAAGCCGCCGGAAAAAACCTTTGCGGAATTGCTGGGGGGCCGGGCCGAACGGCCGGCGCGCGAAAAGGCGGCCGCCGGAGCAGAAAACAGGCCTAAAGAGGCGGACGAACCCGCGGCGGAGCAAATCGCGCCGGAAGACGCGCCGCTTGCGAACGCGGCCCTGCGCTTTGCCTCAATCCTTGTTCTGCCGCCGGCCAGCCTGACCCCGCCGGCGGAAGCGCCGGCCGAAGCGGGAACGGCGGAACAGCAGCCGGCGCTTGACGAGCAGGGGACGATACTGACCTTGCTCATCCCCAAAGAGCAAACCGGCCGGCCGGAGACGCCGGCGGCCGTGACCACGCCGCCGGCCGCACCGCCTGGCCGGCCGGAACCGGCAGCCCGGCCGGCGGAAACAGCTTCGGCCGTGAAAATAACGGCGGAAGCGGAGGCGGAGGCTAAACCGCTGCCGGCGCCTTTGCCGGAAAACCGCCCGGCGGCTGTTAAACCGGTTCCGGCTGCTGCCGCGGAGGCAGAAGCCAAACCGCTCCTCCCGGCGGAAGAACCGGCTTTGAAGCGTGAGATGCCGGCAGGGGAGCGCGCCGTCACGGCCGCGCCCGCGGCGCCGGAGACCGGCACGGTCACGGTGAGCGATCCTTCGGCTTTGCTCCGGCCCCGGGTGGCCCAGCAGGTGGCCGAGCGGATCAGCGTTTTTGCGGAGGAAGGGATCAGGCAGTTTGAAATGACCCTGCATCCGGAGCGGCTCGGCACCGTGCTCGTCAAAATGACCATCGAAGCCGGGCGGGCCGTCGTGCGGATTGAAACGGCCAACCCGCTCGCGCAGCAGATTATCGCCGGCCAGACGGCGGAACTCCGGGAAATACTGGCGCAAAACGGCCTTCAGGCCGAAAGCATCCATATAACTTACAGCGGCGACGGCTTGGGGCGGAACCGGGACGACCAGCCGGAGCGGGACGGCGACCGAAGCGCGCCGGGCGAGGCGGAAGCCGCCGCGCCGGAGGAAGAAAGCCTTTTGCCGGCCGGCGCGCTGGACTACAGCATTTGATTCTTTTTATTGGCGGATCGAGAGAACTACTGTTTTTTTGGCGGGAGGTGAAAACAGATGGATGTAGGATTTTATGCCGCTCCCTCCGTGGAGCTTGACAGCACGAGCGTCTCTGCCGCGCGCGCCCAGCAGACCGGAACGACGGGCGGTTTTTCCCTGGAAGATTTTTACTATCTCTTTGCCACTCAGCTGCAGAACCAGGATATGATGAATCCGGTTGATGATACCCAGTTTTTGGCCCAGATGGCGCAAATGGCTCTGATTCAGGCCATGGACGAGATGAACACGATGACGCTCACGTCTTATGCCTTCGGCTTTATGGGCAAAGAGGTCATTGTCGCTGATTTTGACGCAAGCGGCCAGATGGTGAACACCAGAGGCACCGTGGAAAAAGTTATTCTCTATAACGGGGTGCCGCAGATTTATCTGAATGACAAAGCCTATAACGTGGATCAGATCATGGAAGTTTTTGCCGCCGGATCAGGTGCGTCGGAAGACGTCGAGGAAGTTGCGCCGGAAGACGGCGGGGAAGAAGAAGCCGCGCCGTGAGGCAAGGCGCTTTGGGTTAAACGGAAAGCGAGGAAAAAATAATGTCGAGAGCGTTATACACTTCTGTCTCAGGCCTCAAAGCTCATCAGACCAGAATGGATGTCATAGCGAACAATATAGCCAATGTGAACACTTACGGCTATAAGACCAGCCGGGCCACGTTCCGGGATGTGTTCTACCAGAACATCAGCGCGGGCGGCGGCTCTAACGCCGCGGCCGGCGGGCTAGGCGGCATGAACCCTTACCAGATCGGGTACGGGGCGGCCGTGGCCAGCATCGACACGAACCACGCCAACACGGGTTACGCGACGACCAATGTCGGCAGCGACTGTTACATCAACGGGACGGGCTATTTCATCGTCGGCGCGCTGCAAAGCGGTTCCACAACGGAATTCGGGCAAGTCAATTACTCGCGCGTCGGCATGTTTGAATTTGACGAGGCGGGTTGGCTCGTGGACATCACCGGCCGCCTGGTGGCCGGCGTGCCGACGGGCGGCACCGGCTCCGGCCCCAACGACTCGTTCACGCAAAGCGAATTGCGCCCGATCCGCATCGATTATGAGGCTGCCGACGGGAGCGGTGCCCTGCCGCTCAACAATATCAAAATAGGCTCGGACGGAGTCGTGAGCGCCGTCGGCGCGGACGGCATCACTTACGCCTTCGGTGAGGACGGCAGTCTGATTGCCATCAGCGGGGACAGCCCGGCGACGGATGGGTTTATGGCCATCGCGCTGGCGCAGGTTCCGAATCCGGCCGGACTGGAAATGATTGGTAACAGTTATTACACCACATCCGGCAACACTGGCCAGCCCCAGTATTTCCAGACCGGAACGCATAACATGGGCAGCATCAAAACGGGCGGGCTGGAAATGTCGGGAACGGACATCTCCAACGAGTTCGCGGACATGATCATGACCCAGAGGGGTTTCCAGGCCAACGCGCGCATCATCAACGTGGTGGACGGAATGCTGGAAGAAGTGGTGAATCTGAAACGCTGATAATTTATGATTCGGCAGGAAAGGCCGGGAATGTGAAGTGATTACGCTGACCAAGCTGAATGACGAAGAATTCATTCTGAACTGCGATTTGATCGAGACTGTCGAGCAGACGCCGGACACGGTTATCGCGCTCACCACCGGCAAAAAAATAGCCGTGAAAGAGTCTCCGCGCGCCGTTGTGCAGCGTGTGATCGATTTTCGCCGGCGCATTGCGATCGGATAATAACAGAATTGTCTGTAAACAAATCATGCGAAACGATTTCTACAAGGGGGGTGAGGAGTACGGATGGCGGAAATTCTGTCACAGAGCCAGATTGACGAACTACTGAAAAGCCTGAGTTCCGGCGAGACGCCGATTGAGGAAGACGATACAAAAATACGCGTTAAAGAATATGATTTTCGCAGCCCAAAGCGTTTCACCCGTGAACAGTTAAAAATAATTGACAGTATTTACCAAAATTTTTCCCGCCGCCTCGCCTCCTACTTGTCCGGAGTCCTGCGCGTGTACTGTGAAGCCGAGGTTTTGCAGATTGAGGAGCAAAAGTATTACGAGTACAGCAACGCGCTGGCGGATTCGGTGCTCATCGGCAATTTCAACATCAATTATCCGGAGGACGACAAGATCGAGGATCAATTGTTGCTCATGGAGTTGTCAAAAACGGTTTCATTTTCCATTATTGACCGGATGCTCGGAGGCAGCGGCGAAGGATACAACTATATGCGGGACTATACAGAGATAGAGCTGACGATTTT
>JAISQG010000139.1 GCA_031274335.1 Gracilibacteraceae bacterium | reverse complement strand
CCGTGACCGAGCGCACAAAAGAGATCGGTGTGCGTAAATCTCTGGGGGCGAAACGACGCGATATACGCCTGCAGTTTTTGATCGAAGCGGCGACTGTGAGCGCCTTGGGCGGGGTGCTGGGCATCGCCGCCGGCGCGGGCGGTTCCGCTGTCATATCGAATGTCATGGATATGACGGCGGCCGTGTCTCTAAACGCGGTGCTCATCGCTTTCAGCGTTTCCGTGGCCATCGGCGTGATTTTCGGGTATTTCCCGGCGGCGGCGGCAGCCAAATTGAACCCGATTGACGCGCTGCGTCACGATTGAAGGCCCGCTTTCCGTCATTGCGGGCCTGACCCGCAATCCAGCATTTTTACAAGTACAAGGAGGATAAGATGGTGAAAACAAAAAAAGGTTACTATGGAATCGTCGCTTTCGCTTTGGCGCTGAGCCTGGCGGCCTGGCCCGCTCTGGCGGCGGAAACAGCGGCCACGCCGGCGACGGCGCGGATTGCCGCGCTCGATGCGGCGGAATTGGCGGCGGTGCTGGACGCGCTGCATTACAATACGGCGAATGAAGGCGCGCAGCCTCTTTTGCGGTGGGAATTCGCGCAATTGCTGGTGAAAGCATCCGTGTACAAGGGATTAGCGCTGACAGGCGCGAAAATTTCACCATACAGCGACGTGCCTTATACGCACGCCGGCGCGCCCTACGTCGCCGTGGCCTCGAAGCAGGGCCTGCTGACGGCTTATTCGACGGGTAAGTTTTTGCCTGACCAAGCGGTGAAATATGAGGAGGCGCTTACGGCGGCGCTGAAACTTCTCGGCTACACAGCGGAGGATTTTGTGGGCGGATACCCTTTCGGGCAAATCGCGCTGGCCACGGATAAGGGCCTGACGGACGGTGTCGGGGCCGGCGCCGGCGGCGCGCTGACAAAACAGGACGGCGCTTTTTTGCTCTACAATCTGCTTTGCGCAACGCCCAAAAGCGGCGGGGCGACTTACGCCGAATCGCTGGGGTATAAAGTGGACAGCGTTCTCAGCCTGCGGGATATTCGCAGCCAGAATATGAAAGGCCCGATTACGCTGTATAATCAGTCACAGATTGATTTGCTCGGCGTCGGCACCAGTCCGGCTGTTTACCTTGACGGCAAAGCGGCGGAGCGGTCGGAGCTGGAGCCGTATTTCATCGTGTATTATGACCCGAATACGCAAGTGGTCGCCGCCTACTCGAAAAAGGTCAAAGGGCATGTGACCGCCGTGGGTCCGGACGGCGACCTGCCGACGAGCGTGACGATAGACGATGAGACCTATGAGCTCGCGACATACGCGGCGCGGCAGGCGTTTGGCCTGGGGGGACTCGGCGAGGATGATTATGTAATACTGTTGCTCGGACGGGACGGCAAAGTGGCGGACGCTTACGCGGAACTTGATTATTGAGGAAGAGCGCGGCCGACGCGGAGCGGAGTTATACCGCCGCCGGCCGCTCAAAAACCAAATGCCCGCCCACCCATGTTTTAACCGGATAACCCCGAAGCGTTCGCCCGAGAAAAGGGGTGTTCACGGATTTGGAAGCCATATCGCTCGCTGTAACTATTTCTTGATACTCAGGGTCAAATAAAACCATGTCCGCCGGCATTCCAGGCCGGAGCGTCCCCGCCTCCAAAGCGAAGCGTTCCGCCGGCCGGCGGGCGAAAGCGTCAACAAGGCGCTCCACCGAAAGCTTTCCCGGTTGGACAAGGTAGGTCCAAATAGCCGGTAACGCCGTTTCCAAGGCGGTCATGCCGAAAGGCGCCTCGGCAAAAGGCCGGGCTTTTTCCTCCCAGGCATGAGGCGCGTGATCCGAGGCCAGCATATCAATCGTGCCGTCCGCGAGCGCCAGAAGAAGCGCGTCCCTGTCCTCAGCCGAGGGGAGGGGAGGGTTCACTTTGAAAGCGCTGTTCGTGAGCGGCACGTCTTCGTCCGTCAAAATAAGATGATGCGGGTTTACTTCAGCCGTGACGTCCCAGCCCGCCGCTTTGCCGGCCCGGAGAGCGGCCAGAGTGCCCCGGGTTGAAACATGGGCCAGATGGAGTTTGCCGCCGGTTTCCCCCGCCAGGAGCACATCCCGCGCCGCCATAGCGCTTTCGGCCGCGCCCGGCATGCCCGCCAGCCCCAGAGCGGCGCTGGCTCGGCCGCGGCGCATCACGCCTTTTCCGGCCAAAGCCGCGTCCTCGCAGTGACTGACCACGGGGCAGCCGGTTAATTTGGCGTATTCCAAAGCAAGGCGCATTATTTCCCCGTTTTGGACTCCCCGCCCGTCGTCGGAAAAAGCTATCGCTCCGCTCGCTTTCAATTCGGCCATTTCCGTCAGTTCTTCTCCCGCCATGCCCTTTGTCACGGCCGCCGCGGGGTAAACATGAGCCAAGCCGGCCCGGCGTCCCTGCCGTGCCACAAAGGCCACCAAAGCCTGGCTGTCGATCACGGGGCTGGTGTTCGCCATGCAGATGAGAGAGGTCACTCCGCCGCGAACCGCCGCGCGGCTGCCGCTGGCGATATCCTCTTTGTATTCCTGTCCCGGTTCGCGCAAATGCACATGCGCGTCCACCAAGCCGGGAAAAAGGTATTTGCCCGCGCAATCCAGAGTCTCCGGTTCTCCGCCGTCCGTAAGGCGGTCAGTCGGTATGCTCCGTCCAATCATCAAAATGCGGCCGTCCCGCACAAACACGTCTCTGATCCCGGAAATGCCCTGCGCCGGGTCAACCACCCGCGCGTTTTTAAGCCACAGCATCAACAGCCCCTCCGCTCAGCAAAAGATAAATCAAGGCCATGCGCACAGCCACCCCGTTTGTCACCTGCGTCTCAATGACTGATTGCGGGCTGTCAGCCACATCGCTCATGATTTCCACACCGCGGTTCATCGGGCCGGGATGAAGAACCAGACATTCTTTCCCGGCTCGCGCCATCCGCTCCCGCGTCAATCCGTAAAGGCGATTGTACTCGCGCAGCGACGGAAAAAGCCCGCTCTGCTGACGCTCCAATTGAAGGCGCAGGGCCATAACGCCGTCGGCGCCGGCCAGTTCCCGGTCAAAATCATAAGAGAGCCTGACGCCCAGATAATCCATCTCAGGCGGCAAAAGCGTCGGCGGCCCGACCAGCACGACTTCCGCTCCGAGCTTTGTCAAACAAAGGGCGTTGCTGCGGGCGACTCTGGAATGAAGCACGTCGCCGACGATGACTATTTTGCGTCCTGTTACGCCGCCCCATTTTTCCCTCATGCTGTATACATCGAGCAGCGCCTGAGTGGGATGAGCGTGCTGCCCGTCGCCGGCGTTAATAACGCCCAAGGGCAGGCGTTCCGCGAGAAACTGCGGCGCGCCGGAAGCGGCGTGGCGGACGACCAAGAGATCAATATTCATGGCGGCCAGCGTTTTTGCCGTGTCCAGCAGCGACTCGCCTTTGCTGACGCTGCTTTGGGCTACGGCCAGGCTGCTCGTGTCAGCGCCGAGAATTTTCGCCGCGGTTTCAAATGAAGAGCGGGTGCGGGTGCTTGTCTCATAAAACAGCATGGCGACCGCTTTGCCGCGCAATGTCGGCAATTTTTTCACAGGGCGCGTCAGCACTTCTTTCATGGAAACAGCCGTGTCAAGAATGATTTCTATCTCCTCGGCGGATAAAGCGGCAATATCAAGCAAATCTTTGCGCGGCCAATTCATGCGGCGTCTCCTTCGTCCAGCAGGGCCTCATCGCGTCCGTCAATTTCTTCCAGGTGAACGGAAATATTTTCTAGGGCGGAGGTGAGCACGGTTTTGCCGACAAAATCGGCCTGAATCGGCAATTCCCGGCCCCCCCGGTCAATGAGCACAGCCAGCTCAATGCGCCGCGGCCGCCCCAAATCCACAATAGCGTCCAGCGCCGCGCGAACCGTGCGCCCGGTATACAAAACATCGTCAACCAGTACAACGCATTTGCCCTCGACCGCGAACGGAATGCGCGTTTCCCGCACCTCGGCTTGAGCGCCGGCGCGGTTGAAGTCGTCGCGGTAAAGGTTTATATCCAGCAAGCCCAGCGGCAAATTCACGCCTTCCGCCTCCGCCACAGCTTGTCCGATGCGCCGTGCCAGAGGAACGCCCCGTGTTCTGATCCCCACCAGCACAATGTCGCTGATGCTTTTGTTTTTCTGGACGATATCCCGCGCGATTCTATCCACGACCTGCCGGATTTCAGCGCTGTTCATCAATACTTTCATGGCTGTGTCCAGTCTGCGCCGTCCCATTGATATATGCCCGGAGGAATGACAGGCCAGAGCATGTCCGCTCCGTTTTCGATAATCAGTTCGCCGCCCGGCGTGTCCGGCCTTCCGAGTATACGCCGCCCGTTGTCGCTTTGATCATCGGGTTCCGGGGCGATGAATTCAACCCGCGCCCCCGATTGGATTTCCAGCGCGCCTTCACTGCCGACGACGACGCGTCCCCGGTCGCCGCGGAAATTGATATTGCCTATTTGCAGACGGCCGTTCACCTGTAAAACGGAGTTGCCGGACATTGCCATGTCATAAAGCGGCGCGAAAGGCGGCAGCGGGCTGCCGTCCGGCACCCGGTTGACCATTATAGTGCCGTCTATCGCGTAAGCGTTTTCAGTTACAGTCAGCGTTCCGCTGCTGACCGTCATATAGCCGA
>JAISQG010000124.1 GCA_031274335.1 Gracilibacteraceae bacterium | reverse complement strand
CGGTAGAGCAGCCCCGGATAGTCACGCCGCAGCGCGGGCAGCGCTTCAAGCACGAAGCGGTGGCCTTTGGGCGCCCGCAGGTAAGCCAGAGTGAAAAGCACGGGGCCCGCCTGCGGGCGCCCAAGCGGCGGGACGGAAAGCGGGCCGGACGGGGCAGAACGCGGCTCACCGCGTTCTGCCCCGTCGGCGCGCCACGGCGGCTCCGCCGCCGGCGCGGCCGCCTCGGGGGTTATAGCCGTGATTTCGCCGGGGTCGATGCCATTATACACCACATGGTATTTGCTCAGGTCATCCGCCCAATCCTCCAAGCCATAATTTTGCCGGAGCTTATCGCTCACCAGGATAACAGCGGCGGCTTGCGCCAGCGTCTCTCGGACGCTGCGCGCCGCGCGGGGGTGGCCGCGGAGCGTTTGAGCGAAATCTTGGCCGTGAACAGTCACGACGAGTGGCACACCCCAGGCACGGCCGAAAGCGGCCGCCGCCGCGCCGTCGGGATGGGCGACATGCGCGTGCAACACGTCAGGGCGCCCTTCCCGACGAAGCCGCCGCAGGGTGGGAGCCAAGGCGAAACGGTAGCCCAGATGCACCCACGGGAACAGCAAATTGCGCGGAAGCTCCGGAACCCGCGGGTGATAAACGGGAATCCCGGCGTAAACCTCCGCGCCGGGCACGCGCGCGAAACGCCCGTACCGTGTGCCCGCGGGAAACAGCCGCGGAGCCCACGGCGTCGGATTGACCAGCGTCAGATCCACGCCGGTCGCACGCAAAGCGGACGCCTGTTTTTGCACAAAAATGCCGTTCAGCGGCGAAGCCGGGGTGGGGTACATGTGTGAAAGCATGAACACACGCATCAGCGAATGAAATTAGTTCGCACGCGCACTTCCGCTTCCGGCCGCGGCACAATGTCTTTGGCGGCGGCCAGTGATTTGACCAGCCAAGCCATATTGCGTCCCAGCGTCCGCATGATCTGCAACCCCTCCAAATCCTGGCGCACTTCCTCGGGGCTGTTGCCATGCACGGCGTTCCAATACTGAGACGGAACAACGGGCATGTTGCTGATCGTGAAATACTTGTTCAGGCGGTCAAAAGCCGACCCGGCGCCGCCGCGGCGGCAGCTGACGACAGCGCCGGCCGGCTTATAAGCCAGGAGCGCGTTGCCGGCGTAGAACATGCGATCCAGCAGCGCCCCCAGCGCCCCGTTGATGCCGGCGAAGTAAACCGGCGAGCCGACGATGAGACCATCGGCCTGTGCGGCCTGCTCCAGGCAGGCGTTGACGGGATCGTCGCTGAAAACGCAATGCCCGAGAGCGCGGCAACGGCCGCAAGCCTGGCACCCGCGGATGGGGCGGTTGCCGATGTGAAAAACCTCGGTTTCAATCCCCTGTGCCCAGATTTCGCCGGCCACTTCACTCAATGCCGTAGAAGTGCACCCGTTTTTCCGGGGGCTGCCGTTGATAAGAAGAACTTTCATCGCTGTCACTCCCTTTTTCGCGCCGCGTGAGGTTTTGGTGAAACTTCCATTAAAATATTCTATCACATGTGGCTCCGCCAAACAAGCCTCCTTGATCGCAGGGGATAAGACCAGGAACCTCGTTCATTCCGATCGTATCGCGTCCAAGGCGCTCAGCCGCATCGCCCGTCGCGCCGGCAAATACCCGGACACAAGCCCGACAAGCGAGCTCATACACAGCGTGGCCAGCACAAGCCAGGGAGGGATAATGGAAATTTTATCCAGACCGATGTCCGTGCTGGAGCCGGCCACGATGTTGATGATATAAGAGAGCAAATAACTCAGCCCCGCGCCGAGCATTCCGCCCAGGAGCCCGATGATGGCCGACTCCAGCAGGAAAAGCGAGCGGATGTCATATATGGCCGCGCCGAGGACTTTCATCACGCCGATTTCGCGCGTCCGCTCGTAAATGGACATGATCATCGTGTTCGTGATGCCGATGGCCGCCACAAGAAGTGACACGGCGCCGATGCCACCAAGCACCAGCTGGATTATATTGTAAGAATCTTCAACCGATTCCAGGTATTCAGCGTCGCTGTAGGCCTGGTAGCCCATGTTTTTGATCGCATCCTGCACCGCCAGCACGTTTTCCACTTCATCCACCTTTACGCGGACCATATTGTATCTTGTCTCGGTTTTCCGCGAGGAATTGGTCTGTTGGGTGTTGCCGCCCTGGATTTTTTCGTTGTCCTTGATGATCTTGTTCAGAGCCTCAATGTCCATGTAAGCGTTATAGGTATAATTCCAGTTGCTGTCGTTGTCCAGAATGCCGACGGCCTTGACCTTGTAAAATTTCGGCTTGACGGGAGCCGAGCCGGTGTCTGAATACTGGCGGCGGTTGCCGTAGGTGAAATCAAAAGTAAGGGATAGTTTTCCCTCCGCCAGCACATCGACCGGCGGGGGCTGCGAATCGTCGTAATTTGGCCATTCCTGTCGCCGCGGGTCGAAAAAGCCGTAGAGCGAGCGGTAGCCGAATACGATGCCGTCGTCGCCGGGCGTGAGCAGAGAGCCCTCGCCCAGTTCGAAGCCAAAATATTCCATTTGGGCGGCGTCAATGCCGGTGATGCTCACATCTCCGACCAGTTTGCCGCAGACGATGCGCACATAGGTGTTTATTTCCGGCGACGCGGCGATGACATGATCCAGAGCGGCGAAATTTTTCACGGCTTCGGCGTTTAAAGTCGGCCGGTCGCGTGAGGAGGAGGAAGACGAGGCTGAAACCGTGACCCGGCTGGAGCCGGCGGACATCTCATACTCATAGTTTTCGCTCACCTGAATCAGGGTCAGGCTGCCCGTGCCGCCCAGCTGGTCGCGCAGGGAGGCTTTCAGGCCGAAGCCGAGGGAGAGCATCGTTACGATGGAGGCCGCGCCGATGATAACGCCGAGCACCGTGAGAAAAGTTCGCAGTTTGCGGCGCAGCAGATTGCCGAAACCCATGCGCAGGATATCAATCCATTTCATCGTCGGCACCCGCTTTCCGTCGGCGGATCCATTTTCGGACCGGTCCTTTTTTGCGCAAGAGGAAGAAAAGGACAAGCAGGGCGGCGGCTATGCCCCAGACGACGGGGCGCTTCCACCAGGGCGGCGCGGGCGGCGCCTCCGGCTGCATGCCCATATCCGGCTCGAATTCCGGCATTTCCATCACATTGAGCGAAAACGGGTAACGTTCCTCCACGCTTTCCCCCGAGGGATCGTCATAAGTGACGACGAGATCGCCTTCCAGGAGGCCGGGCGCGTTCGCGATGATGCTGCCTTCAAAATAATCGCTCGCCCCGGTGTTGAAATTGCCGACATACAAGCGCGCGTTATCCGCCTGGAAATCGCCTTCCAGATTCAGCATCAGATTGCTGACATTCGCCCGCCCCGTATTGTAAAAATTCGTCGAAATGCTGATGGAATCGCCCATATACGCGTCCACCGGCGGGATAATCTCGCTCACGTCGATTTTCACGGTCTGGCTGACCGGAATGCCGATGAGTTCCTCCGAGGTGTATTCCTGGCCCGTCTCGTCCTCATACTGGATGTTGGCCGTCAGCGTGTAGGTGCGCGGGCTGGCGTCCGGAATGGTGTAAAATTGCAGGGTTTTGGCCGAAACGCCTTTGGGGCTGATGTAATCTATGAAAAAGGTGTTGCTGGAACTCACCGGCGAAAAAACATTGCCTTTGGCCGCGGCGCTGTTCGTGCTGTCGCTGTCCCCCTGCGGCACCGTGAGGAAAATTTTTATATTGCGGACGGCGCTGGTCGCGCTCGTGTTCAAAAAAGTCATGTTCAAGGTGAAAT
>JAISQG010000094.1 GCA_031274335.1 Gracilibacteraceae bacterium | reverse complement strand
CGTGCGCGAACTGACGGGCGGGATATATTTCGGAGAAAAAGGCCGGCGCGCGGAACCGCGGGCCGCCTATGACACGCTGCTTTACGAGGAGGAGGAAATCCGCCGCGTCGTCCGGCTGGCTTTCGCCTGGGCGCGGGAACGGCGGCAGAAACTCTGTTCGGTGGACAAGGCCAATGTGCTGGAGACGTCGCGTTTTTGGCGGGAAATTGCCGTGGACGAAGCGCGGGCGTTCCCGGAGGTGGAGCTGACGCATATGTATGTGGATAACGCGGCTATGCAGCTGGTGCGCCGGCCGGAGCAGTTTGATGTTATCGTGACGGAAAACATGTTCGGCGACATCCTGACCGACCTGGCCGCAATGCTGGGCGGCTCCATCGGCATGCTGGCCTCGGCCAGCATGAACGGCAAAAAAGGGTTGTACGAACCGGCGCACGGCAGCGCGCCGGACATAGCCGGGCAAAACGTCGCCAATCCGCTGGCGGCTATTCTTTCCGGGGCCATGATGCTGAAATATTCTTTCGATATGACGGAGGAAAGCGCGCGCGTGGAAAAAGCGGTGGCGGACGTGCTGGAGGCCGGCTGGCGCACGGCGGACCTGGCCCGGCCCGGCGATAAGGTGATCGGGACAAGGGAAATGGGGGCGAAAGTGAGGGAGGCGCTGTGAAACTCGGTTTTCTCGGCGGCGGCAACTTAGCGGCTTCCATGATCCGGGGTCTCCGGGAGCAAAACGCGCCTTATGACATCACCGTGCATGACATCGACCCGCAGCGGCTGGAATTTCTCCGCGCCGCCTACGCGGTGCGGACGGCGGACGCGGAGGCCTTGGTTCCGGAGGCGGAGACGCTGCTGCTGGCCGTCAAGCCGAATCACGCCGCGGGTCTCCTGGATGCGCTGCGCTCCTATGACTTAAGCGGCAAGCTCCTTATTTCCACGGCGGCCGGGCTCCCGCTCCGGTTTTATTCCGCGCGGCTGCCGGGCGCGGCGCTGGTCCGTGCCATGCCGAACACGTCCAGCGCCGCGCTGCGCGCCGTCACCGGCCTCGCGGCCGGCGAAGGCGTGACTCCCGCGCAGCGGGAGACGGCAGCCGCCATATTTTCCGCCCTGGGCAAGGTTCTCTGGATAGAGGAACGCGGCATGAACGCCTTGACCGCCGTGAGCGGCAGCGGCCCGGCCTATTTTTATCTCTTGACGGAACTGATGGCCGAGGCCGGCGCCGCCCTGGGCCTCGCGCCGGCGGACGCGGAGTTTCTGGCCCGGGAAACCCTGATCGGGGCCGGCCGCATGCTGGAAGCCGGATCCGAAAGCCCGGCCGCCCTGCGAGAGCGCGTAACCTCCCCCGGCGGCACGACTGCCGCCGCTTTGCGCGTTTTCGCGGAAAGCGGGCTGGAGGACGCCGTCCGCCGCGCGCTGGCGGCTTGCGCCGCGCGGGCGGAGGAAATGGTTCGGGAGTCCGGGACGGCATGCTGAGCGGCAAACCTCTGAAACGCATTGTTTTGAAAATAGGCAGCAATGCTTTGAGCGCGAGTTGGGGCGGACTGGACGGCGCGGTCCTGGACCGCTTGGCCTATGTTGTTTCGACCTGGCGGCGGCATGACGTGGAAACGGTGCTGGTGACTTCCGGCGCCCTGACCGCCGGCATGCATCGCCTGGGCATCGACAAGCGCCCGCGCGACATCGCGGGGCGGCAGGCGGCGGCGGCGGTCGGGCAGGGCCTCCTGATCGAGAGATACAGCTATTTTTTTGAAAAATACGGGCTGGTCTGCGCTCAAATCCTGCTTTCCCGCGCGGATCTCGTGGACGCCTCCCATTATGACGCGGCACGCAAAACTTTTGCCAAACTGCTGGCGCTCGGCGTCGTGCCGATCGTGAACGAAAACGACACCGTGGCTTTCGAGGAATTATGCTTCGGCGATAACGACCGCCTTTCCGCGCAGGCGGCCGGCCTTGTCTCGGCTGACCTGCTTGTCCTGCTCACGGATGTGGACGGACTGTACACGGCCAATCCGCGCCGCGACGGCACGGCCCGCCTCATTCCGCGCGTGGAAGACATCGAGGCGGTCAAGGCTTACGCGGACGGAGCGGGAACGGCGGCCGGCACGGGCGGAATGCGCACGAAGCTGCAGGCGGCGGAAATAGCCGCGCGTTTCGGCATCGGCACGTTTCTCCTGAACGGTGAAAGAACGGAGGAACTGGCCGCCCTGACCGCGGGGCATGTCCCGGTCGGCACATATTTCACCCCGGCCGCGCGCAGCCTAAAAGGGAAAAAACGCTGGATTGCCTACGGCGCGCTTTCTCTCGGCAGCATCGCCGTGGACGCCGGGGCGGCGGCGGCTTTGCGCGACGGGGGCAAAAGCCTGCTGGCTTCCGGGGTCACAGGGGTCGAGGGCCAGTGGGAACGCCGCGACCCGGTGAAAATAGTCGGGCCCGGCGGGGAAGAGGTGGCGCGGGGCATCGCGGAGCTCAGCAGCGCCGAGGTGACGGCGGTGCGGGGCTGCCGCTCCAGCGAGGCTTCTGAGCGGGTGCCCGGCTGGCGCGGGGAGGAAATAGTCCACCGCGACAATATGGTGATTCACTGAAACAGCGGAAGGAC